>CAZDAB010000549.1:0-2654 GCA_964502855.1 uncultured Desulfobacteraceae bacterium
TGAAGGGTTTTATCGGAACCAGCTCTGCAATGCAGGAAATTTTCGCCATGATCAAAAAAGTTGCCATCGTTAATTGCAACGTCCTGTTGCAGGGAGAAAGCGGCACCGGAAAAGAACTTGTTGCCAGATCGATTCACCGATTGAGCCCGAGAAAAAATCGACCGTTTATTTCTTTCAATTGCGGTGGATTCACAGAAGAATTAATCTGTAACGAGTTGTTCGGTCATGAAAAGGGCGCCTTTACAGGCGCCTCGGTTACCAAGATCGGTCTCATTGAATCCGCCGACGGAGGGACACTCTTTCTTGATGAAATCGGAGAGATGCCCCACTCCATGCAGGTAAAACTGCTCCATGTTATCCAGGAGAAACAAATATTGCGAGTGGGCAGTAATACTCCCGTCAACTTGGATATTCGCCTCATTGCCGCCAGCAACAAGGACATCAAAAAGGCCGCCGCTGAAGGATCTTTTCGAGAAGATCTGTTTTATCGTCTGAATGTGGTCAGCTTGAGGCTTCCTCGACTGTGTGAAAGAAAGGATGATATCCCTATGCTGGTCTCATACTTTATCGAAAAATACAGCCGTCCCTTTGAGAAAAAAATTAGAGGAATGTCATCTGATGCCCTCGAGATTCTTATGCATTACAATTTTCCCGGCAATGTACGAGAACTGGAAAATATTATCCAGCGATCCGTAGCCCTTGCCGAGAGTGACGTCATTCGCATCAGCGATCTGCCCCGGGATCTCCAAAAGCTCGAATTTAATAGCTTCGAAGGAGAGGGATTGCAGGCCCTTGAAGAAATGGAAAAACATCATATCGCCAAAGTTCTGGATAAAACGGGTTATAACAAAAACTTAAGTTCCAAAATACTCAATTTGCCCCGCACCACATTATGGCGGAAAATGAAAAAATACGGCCTGCTGAATAAAAACTAATCCTCACCCTCCCCCATTTAGCCTGGTTTTTCATTTTGAAACATTCTTTTATTGCCCATCTGCTTCAACCCTTTTATTTTGTTGTATAATATTAATTTAGCCACCAAATGTTTCATTTTGAAACAAAAAGGTTCTACTATCCCCATCTTAAATTCATTTTCTCTTTATGTTCAGTGAGAGTACATCCGCCATAAAACCGGCGGACAAGTCCTCTTGATCCATTTATAGTTAATTTAATATCAACTAGATAGGATCTTCATCTTTGGTTTGGTTTTCCATCCTTTTAAAACTTGTCCGCCGTTTTTGTGGCGGATTATCCATACTGGCACTTAATTTGCTCATGAGTTCAGACAAGGAGGTTTTTAATGGAAAATATCCTGGTGGGATTGGATCCCGGAAAAACCAGTTTGTGGGCCGCGGTTCACGCGCTTAATTTAGCAAAAAGGATACAAGCCAGGCTATATTTTCTTCTGGTCATTGATCCTGAGGCGGCCAAAGGATCTGATGAGAGCCTGATACGCCAAATAGAGGCTTCCATGAGGGCAAGTCTTGAATCGCTGATCGAAGAGGGAATTTCAGAAGGAATACCTGTGGATTACTATATCACTTACGGTCAATACGACAATGAATTGATTAAGTTTGTCAAGGAGAACAGGATAACAATGCTGGTTGTAGGGTCGCCCACCCCCCAGGATGGGCGTTTAGAGGATTTTGATGACCTTCTTGAAAAGATTCGCCACAGAATCGATTGCCGAATCGAAGTCGTACATGAAAAAACTACAAAAAAAACAAAAAAAAGGAGAGGATGATGTTTCACCTGTATTTACCGATCGCCGGGAATAGTGTGAATATATTACTTATTTTTGGTTTGGGCGGCCTTGTGGGAATCCTTTCGGGAATTTTTGGGGTCGGCGGCGGATTTTTAATGACGCCGCTGTTGATTATGATCGGCATACCTCCCACCATTGCCGCCGCGTCCGATTCCAACCAAATCGTCGGCGCTTCCACTTCCGGAACTCTGGCGCACTACAAAATGGGAAATGTCGATTTCAAAATGGGTATCTTGCTTTTAATCGGTGGAGTTGCGGGAGGTACGTTGGGGGTTCAGGTCATCAAGGTTTTAAGACAAATGGGAAATGCGGATTTTTTAATCAAGATCACCTATGTTCTGATGCTCGGATTTGTGGGATCGTATATGTTCATTGAAAGCCTTCAGGCATTAAGAATAAAGGAAGTCCCTACAACCATCCCCCAAAAAAAATCGAAATACGCACAATTAATCGGCAAACTACCGTGGCAAACCGACTTTATAAAGTCAGGGGTAAGGCTTTCTGTCCTGATGCCGCTGGTGCTGGGCACTTTTGTGGGAATTCTGGCAGCAATTATGGGTGTCGGCGGCGGTTTCATTATGGTGCCGGTGATGGTTTACCTGTTGCGAATGCCCATGCATGTGGTTGTCGGAACCAGCCTTTTTCAGATTCTTTTCACATGTGTAAATGTGACCATCATGCAGTCTTACAGCAACCATACCGTGGATTTTATTCTGGCGTTGATCCTTCTTTTAGGGTCTACACTGGGCGCACAGTTCGGAGCTAAAATCAGCAAGAAACTTAAAGGGGATCAACTAAAGATCCTCCTGGCCTCACTGGTTTTGGTCGTCATGGTTAAAATGCTTCTTGATCTTTTACTTACGCCGCATATTATGTTAGGTTTAAAAGG
>CAZDAB010000550.1:0-2649 GCA_964502855.1 uncultured Desulfobacteraceae bacterium
TTTGAACGGTTTGATCCTGATCTTACATATGCCGGTGTTCTCTTTAATAATATAGGCAGCAGCCGGCATCTGGAGTATTTAAAGGAAGCTCTGAAGGATAATGTCACCATGCCCTGTTTGGGGGGTATTCTTCATAATAAGGGGATATTGATTCCTGAAAGACACCTGGGTCTTGTCACTCAGGAGGATCATCCGTTTGGCGAAGAAAAGATCGATCTGTTTGCAAATATCATTGAAAATACTCTGGATCTTGATTCCTTTTTGAATCTTCTTCCGGAGTTGAAAACTCACAAAGAAAAACAGGAGTCTCAAGAACATTCTGTAAGCTTTAAGGTAAAAATCGGGCTGCCAATGGATAATGCGTTCTGTTTTTATTATGCAGATAACCTCGATATACTGACGGAACAGGGTGCAGAACTCGTTTGTTTCTCCCCCATTAACGACGCATATCTTCCGGATGATCTGGACGGATTATATCTGGGCGGCGGGTATCCCGAGCTTTTCGCAAAGCAGCTTTTTGAAAATTCAGGTTTGCGAAAACAGATTAAGGAAAAAAGCTTGCAAGGCATGCCCATTTATGGAGAATGCGGTGGATTCATGTACCTTTGCAGGGAAATACGCGACACGAACGGAAACTTGTTTCCCATGACCGGATGCTTTCCATTTGTGACATCCATGTTTACCCGCTTAAAATCATTAGGATATCGGGAAATAACCTTTACAAAAGATACGGTTATCGGAAAAAGGGGCCAAACGGTCAGAGGGCATGAATTTCACTATTCGGAATTAACAGAATATTCTGAAAATGTAGAGACGGTGTATCAGGTATCGCCCAGGAAAGGAATCAAAATAACAAAAGAAGGATATATGGTGAACCACACCTTGGGAAGTTACAATCACCTTCATTTCGGCAGTTGTCCGGAAGTGGGCAAACAATTTGTCCAATCCTGTCTTCAGTATAAACAAAAAAGAGAACAAATGTAATGAAACCCGAAGAAATCGAAACCTTAAGTTTTAAAATTATTGATCAAGAGGCGAGTCCCCATAATTTTTCTTCTGATGAATGGCGGATTGTGCAGAGGATGATCCACACCTCTGCTGATTTTGAATATATAAAGACGGTTCGATTCCACCCCAAAGCGATCACAGCAGGAGTAAATGCCATCAGGCTGGGAAAAACCATCATCACGGATACAAATATGGCAAGGGCCGGTATTCGCAAGCAAGATGTTCAGCGCTTCGGCAGCACCATAAAATGTTATATTAATGATCCGGAAGTAATAAAGATTTCGGTAAAGACAGGAAAAACAAGGGCGGAAGTGGCTGTCGATACTGCCATTCCCGTGATTAAAGACGGCATATATGTTATCGGTAACGCGCCAACAGCACTTTTTCGCCTCATTGAACGGGTAAAGGAAAATAAAGCCAGACCCGCTCTAATTATCGGGCTTCCTGTGGGATTTGTAAATGCAGCGGAATCAAAGGCCGCACTGATTGGGATGGATTATCCTTATATTTCCAACGCGAGCAGAAAGGGAGGCTCAAACATTGCGGCAAGCGTGGTAAATGCTTTAGGAAAAATGGCTGTAACCGTTTAACTTTTTGAGATAGTAAAGAATCCTGGCCTAAAGGACCAGGTTTTTCAGGGCAAAATAAAACATCAGACAGGGTGATGAATGAGGAACCTATGAAAAACAAAAAAGGGATTTTATACGGCTTGGGTGTCGGACCCGGTGATCCGGAATTGATCACCCTAAAGGCCGCACGAGTATTAAATCGTGTGGATATTGTGTTTGCGGCAGCCTCCACAAAAAAGAGTTACAGCCTGGCCATAAGCATTGCAAAACCGTACATTCCGGATCTGACCCCCATAAGGATGCTTAGGTTTCCCATGACAAGGGATAAGAATGAAACGCAAAAAGCATGGAAGGATCATGCACTGACAATTATTAAAGAACTGGAACAGGGATATAATGTGGCTTTTATAACCCTGGGTGATCCCATGACCTATTCAACCTATGGTTACATTTTAAAGACCATCCAGACCCTGGCACCACACCAGCCGGTTATCAGCATACCCGGCATAACCTCTTACCACGCCTCAGCAGCCTGCTTGAATACCCCTCTTGTAGAGGGTGAAGAATCACTTTTAATTACTTCCGGCGCCAGGGGGGGAGATCGATTTAGACAGCTTTCCGTGAAGCCGGAAACCGTTGTTTTTCTGAAAGCATACCGTAATGTAAAAGACATAACCTCCGCTCTTGATGAAGCCAATCGCCTTGAGAACAGTGTAGGCGTCACAAACTGCGGGCTTCCGCAACAGGAGATTATAAGAAACATCAAGGAACTTGATAACAGACCGCCGGAATATTGGACAATTATAATAGCCGGTCAGAAAAAAGAAAATGGCACATCTGAAGTCTAAAGCCAAATATAAAGCACCGGCCCTGTCCTTAGGCATATCGGCTGCCATACTCATCTTTGGAATGGTTATGGTTGATGGTCTCGGCAGTCAGAAAGTTATTTCCAGGCTTTTATGGCCCCTTGCCCGTCTGATGTTCTTTATCGGAGTCGGACTTGTGGCAGGCCAGGTCATCGAGGCTTCGGGATGGACAAAATTCTTAGCCGCGCTGGCCGGACCATTTTTCA
>CAZDAB010000551.1:0-2642 GCA_964502855.1 uncultured Desulfobacteraceae bacterium
ATCTGCTTGTAGTTGACCCCCAGGCGGGCCCGGTGGGCGTCGGCGTAGGAAACCAGGCGGGCGAGCAGCATCTTGTCGGGGCTCGGACCGATCCCCTGAACCAGGTTGTTCGGCTCGAATGCCGCCTGCTCGATCTCGCTGTGAAAATCGCTTGGATTGCGGTTCAGCGTCAGCCGGCCCACCTCGTGGAGGGGGTAGTCGGCGTGGGGCCAGACCTTGGTCAGATCAAAGGGGTTAAACCGGTAGGTCTCGGCCTCTTTAAAGGGCATGATCTGCACCTTCAGGGTCCAGCTGGGGTAATCCCCCCGCTTGATCGCCTCGAACAGGTCGCGGCGGTGGTAGTCGGCGTCAACCCCGGCGATCCGGTCGGCCTCCTCCTGGGTGAGGCATTCGATGCCCTGGTCGGTCTTGAAGTGATACTTCACCCAGAAGCGCTCGCCTTTGGCATTGACCCACATGTAGGTGTGGCTCGTGTAGCCGTTCATGTGCCGATAGCTCCTGGGGACTCCGCGATCGCTCATCAGGATGGTGACCTGATGGGCCGACTCGGGCGACAGGGTCCAGAAGTCCCATTGCATATCATTGCAGCGCAGGCCGCTGTCCGCCCGGCGCTTCTGGGAGTGGATGAAGTGCTGGAACTTCATGGGGTCACGCACGAAGAATACTGGAGTGTTGTTCCCCACCATGTCGTAGTTGCCCTCGGTGGTGTAGAACTTGAGCGCAAAGCCGCGCACGTCCCGCCAGGTGTCGGGACTGCCGCTTTCGCCAGCCACCGTGGAGAACCGGGCCAGCACGTCGGTCTTCGTGCCCGGTTGGAACACCGCTGCCTTGGTGTATGCGCTGACGTCCTGGGTAACCTCGAAGAAGCCGAAGGCACCGGAACCCTTTGCATGGGGCTGGCGGTCTGGAATCATCTCCCTGTTGAAGTTGGCCATCTGCTCCATCAGGTAGTGATCCTGCAAGAGGATGGGTCCGTCCGGCCCTACGGTGAGCGAAAACTCGTCGCTGGCTACGGGGATCCCGGCATCGGTTGTTGTGTGTTTGCGATCGGTGTCTTTCATGGTTATTCCTCCTTTCTATGTTGGGACGACGACCATTACCACGCTTGACGTTCAACTCGGCAACAGTCAACTCGAACCCGACTTAACGGTTTCATTAAATGGATCAAAATTATATGCAAATATCTGAAAAAAGCATAATGATATAAATTTATTTTAATTACTGAGTAATTATAATTTAATCCATCAGAAAATTTCTGGTAGCTCTGGAGCGGTACGCATATAGAGATCGTCTCAGGTCAGAAGTACGGCGATGATGCCGGCAAGGAAAATACCGTCAAACGTTCCAGCTCCCCCGATGGAGGCCACAGGTGCACCCAGCCCGGCAATTTTTTTCAAATTAAGTAAGTCTGCACCAATGAGGGTTCCCAAGGTGCCGGCTACATAGGCCACGGGTGGGGCGTTCCCTGGAGCAAGCAACAATCCCAGTAACGCAGCCAGCAGTGGCGTAATAAATATAGGCACTCCAATACCGATCCCTTTGATCGGTCGTGCCAGCGTATAAACCACTACGCTCATAATAGCCGTGGCCAGCAGAGCCTGCATGGGCACCGGACATTTTGCTAACACATAAAGCGAAACCAAAACCGGAATGACAGCTCCGCCTAAATTAATAGCCAGAATAGTGGTGCATGGCTGTCGTGGGATCGGAAGCTTATAGCGTATTCCGTAAAAACGGATCTCTTCTTCATTGCAAAGACTCTCCTCCCTGATCCTCTTTATGGGAATGTTCACTCCGCTACCCACCAGGGTAAAGAATAACAATGTAAACATGTACTGGGGGCTGATGCCGATTTTGACAAAAGCGGTTGTGAGTACGCCGATTTGCACGAAGAAAAAGAGACCAAAAAGCAAAATCAAAAAAACGATAAAAAATAATACAGAAATCGGATTGAAAAACATTACACCCTGCTTTATTTTTTTTTAATATCATTGCGGCGATTTCCGAAAAATTGCCACCGAAATGATTATTACTGCAAATTCGTAAATTGTAGGAAAGCCGTAGGAACCGCCCGCCTATTTATGGCACGAACCATAGATATGGGACTCAAAAAAAAGCGCCTTTTAATTTGTAATCTTTCAGGTTTGCTTCAAATCGGCAAAAGATGTGCTCAAGGACCTCCCCGATGTTATCATGTTGGCATGGATAGACAAAAAAAGATTGTCCGCCACATGGAATGAACCATCAACTGACATTTTATTATCTATTTTGGTTTTTATATCAAGTTCTTGCGCGATTCACAATAAAAACAGCTGGCTGAATCGAAGTTTTGCTAATTTTTCGAAAACAGATAAATCAGGTCTCTTGTGTCATAAATGTTTAGCCTTTATTCTAATGAAATAAAAGCATTTCAAGGCCTTTGGCATAAAATTTTTCGATGTATTCCTCTTTCATTCGCGTGAGATAAGTATTTGAAGGATCTGAAAATGAAAGTTGCCCTTGATCAGCGCTGCCTTAAGGCATATAAAGCTTCTATCCGAGGAGGTATCAGAATCGCCGTTTTAATCATCCAATCATCCGGGGCAAATTAATTAGTGTTTGAACGATAATCCCTAAGATACTGATATAGATTAAATTTATGG
>CAZDAB010000552.1:0-2634 GCA_964502855.1 uncultured Desulfobacteraceae bacterium
CATAAATTTAATCTATATCAGTATCTTAGGGATTATCGTTCAAACACTAATTAGCTAAAATTAAAAATTGTCGAGGTTGCCGTAGATACAAGGAAGATGTCGTTCCGCTCGTTCAGTTCCTATGGTAGATTATCAAATAATATTATCTTTGGCTTCTGTCAAGAAATTGCAATTTTTAAACTGTTGGAAAATTATCGTTTGCATGGTCAGTTGCAGGTAAATTTTAATACGGATGAAAACCTTACATTTGGTCAAGTCGCCAAAGAATGGGCTTCCATCCACCAAAATACGGTTGCTTACAGCACTTGGAGAGATTACAGGTCTGCTATGAACACACATATTTTACCAGCGTTTAAGGATATTCCTATCAAGGACATTCATTACCTTGATGTGGAGAGGCTTAAGGCTGGCTTGGAATGCGGTGCGAAAAGGATCAATAATATATTAATTCCCATGCGCTCCGTTTTTAAGATGGCCCATAAACAAGATTACATCCAAGACAATATAATGTTGAAGGTGGATAACCTATCGGCTGAACTGCCAGACATTTTTCCTTTTACATCCGATGAAGTTTTAGTAATTTTTAATGCCGTTGACCCATTTTACAAACCATATACCGCCGTACGCTTTTATACAGGTATACGTTCGGGGGAGATCGACGGGCTTGAATGGCCAGACTACAAAGAAAAGATGAAACCTTACCGGAAACTTCATATAAACAAGGGATTTGTGTATGGCAGGGAAGGTAAAACAAAAACTAAAAAATCAAAACGGTATGTTGACTGTATAGATTTTGTCGTTGAAGCCCTTGAAGAGCAGAAAAGGTTGACCGGTAAGAACAAGCACATTTTTTTGACCAAAGATGGCGACCGTATGAACCCTGACCATTATCGTAAGGTTGTTTGGATACCGGCATTGAAAAAGGCTGGCTTTGAATATAGACCACCAATACAGACAAGACATACATTCGCAACGATGATGCTGTCTGAAGGTGAAGATATTGGATGGGTTCAGCATATGCTTGGGCATTCGTCTTTGCAGATGATTTTTACTCGATACTATTCCTGGATACCCAAGAAGACGCGAAATGATGGCTCTGCTTTCATGGAAGCGGTGAAGGCGAAATTAAACAGCGATGATTCGTCTAAAGCCGAGCAGAAACAGGGTAAAGTTATTGAGTTGTTTGATAAAAACGACACAAAAACGACACACCCAATAAAAAAGGCTCACACTTGAATTGTGTAAACCCTTGATATTTTTGGTAGCGGGGACCGGATTTGAACCGATGACCTTCGGGTTATGAGCCCGACGAGCTACCAGACTGCTCCACCCCGCATCAATTAATTGCAAACTGATTATATAACTATAAATTAAAAATATGTCAATATATTTTTTACCCTTGTAAAAGTCGAGGATGCTGCAGATCCAAGGCGCCGGAGGTGAAGAGCCATAGTCGTCTATTGCAAACCTTTGGCAACACAGGAGATGCGGTATCATCGGCTTTCCGAAGGGTAAATAACATGGCAGTTGTTAGCCTTTTTGTGGACTTCACGGTTTGTCCCTTTGTGAATGATGCACTGCAAAGATGCAATATTTTGTTATTGTGAACGTTTCATATTGGTTGCCATGTTTTTTATACAAGGGTTTAGCCTATTAACGAAGCTATCAAAGACCTAATACGTGCGGACTCAGTTCCGGCAGGTTTTTTTTCATTTTGGTATCGCAAAAGCAGCCGCTTTGTCCGGCTTCTATGTCCCGATACGATTTCAATGGATGATTTGGGAACCTTTAGCCATTTTGCAAGATATTTAATACACATCTTGTTGGCAGCGCCATCCACAGGAGGAGAGGTAAGCTTGATTTTGAGGGCATGGTTTTGCAGTCCTGCAATCATGTTTTTTGAGGACCTGGGTTGAACAAAAACCGTGAGTGTAATCCCGTCGGTATTTTCCTTTAGATACGGCATTCTAATTTGTTTCAGCAGATATAGACAATTTTAGGTGCTGCTTTTAATATCATTAATAATTCGTGTGGATGAAATATTTTCTGAAACCGGAATCAAAACCACCTTTCCTCCCAGCTGTTCAACCCGTTCACGCCCGAAAACTTCTTCAGAGGTATAGTTGCTTCCTTTGGTAAGAACATCCGGCTGTATGATCTCAATGAGTTTTTTCAACTCCATAGAAGAAAAAACGATAACATAGTCAACGGAGTCAAGGGCGCATAAGATCCTAACCCGTTCTTTTGCTCCGATGACAGGCCTTCCCGATCCTTTCAATTTTTTAACCGAATCATCATCGTCTATGCCGACAATGAGGATATCTCCCAGCTCCTTTGAAGCGGAAAAAAGCATGATATGGCCCGCATGCAAAAGATCAAAGCAACCGTTTGTCAAAACAATCCGCTTACCTTTTTTCTTAAGTTCTTCTATTAAAACCGGTAGTTCGGATATTCTTTTTTGTTTAGATAAAATAGAGTCTTGATACGGCGTTAATGCCGTGGCCAATTCTTGTCTTGAAATGGTTGCCGTGCCCACTTTTCCCACAACGATTCCGGCGGCGGTATTGGCAATGGACATCGCGTCTTTAAATGAAGCACCTGACGCTATTGCAAGCCCGAACACGGAAAGCACCG
>CAZDAB010000553.1:0-2632 GCA_964502855.1 uncultured Desulfobacteraceae bacterium
ACTCTTCTCCGATGATGATTCGAAAAAGGGTTGTTTTTCCGTGTCCATTGAGGCCGACAAGTCCAATTCGTTCCTTAGAATTGAGCTTGAAGCTGGCACCCTCAAAAAGAATTTGAGAACCAAAGCTTTTATGAAGATTTTCAACACCAATCATATTTCGTCCAATGGCAAAGCCGGTCCGCCACTTTATTAAAAACGGTCGGCATGACTTCAGGATCCGGCTACCGGCATCTTTTATTATTCCCAGCGAGACCTTTGTAAAACGTTCAATTTTGCCTACCCAGTTAAATCCGCATGTTATATTTAACCGGGGTTAAAGTCCAAGGGTAATTCTGCAGGGCAGCAGAACTGGGCAAAAGGGGGCGTTTTGCAATGGTTTCGAAGTGGGGGTATAAAGGAATAGCTTAGAAGTGTCAATCCAGAAGAAAGTTTTTGGTGACAAGCAGGGTAATAGGGGACAGGTATGCAGAAAGTGCCTGGCAGTAAGATTCGATGTGTGAATTTTAGTTTATGTCAAGATTAGTTAGATATAATGGTTGACAGTTCAAATACGCAAAGGCCGTGGTTTTAACCCGCGAAAAATCATCATGGGCTCCGACGAGCAACTGTAGGGCCCATTCTCGCCCATGATGATTTTTCGCTAGTTGCCTTGCCAAACTGAAAAAAAGGCCTGCCATCCTTGGATACGTGGGTTATGATGAAAGGTAAAAAACCAAACCCATCACAGAGCCATAAACAAGGAGGCAGACCATGAAACAGTATAGCACATTTGTCGGTATGGATGTTCATAAAAATTTAATAAATATTGCCATCGCTCAACGGGGCCGCAATGGTGAAGTCCGCAATTACGGGAAAATAGACGGCACCCTTGAGGCACTGGACAAAGTTGTTCGAAAACTGGTTTCCAAAGGCGGCCGGTTGCATTTTGTCTACGAAGCCGGTCCCTGTGGGTACGAGATTTATCGTCATCTGACGGCTAAAGGATACGATTGTGCGGTAGTTGCACCCTCCAGGATTCCTAAAAAAAGTGGTGACCGGATAAAAAATGACCGCCGGGATGCTTGTATGCTCGCCCGTTTGGATCGCGCCGGTGAACTGACTCCGGTCTACGTGCCTTTTGCTGAAGATGAGGCCATTAGAGACCTGACCCGTGCAAGAGAGGATGCCAAAATAGACGAAAAAAAATCCAAGCAGCGGTTGCTGGCCTTTTTGCTTCGAAGCGGATTCAGGTATACGGGCAAAAAGACATGGAGCCAAGCCCATATGCGCTGGTTGTCGGATATCAAAATGCCCCATCCAAGTCAGCAGATTGTACTGCAGGAGTATATCGATACGATCACCGAACGCAGCCTGCGGGTACACAGATTGACCGAGCAGATCCGGCAGATGTTGCCCCAATGGCGAATGTTTTCAGTGGTTAAAGCACTGCAAGCCCTTCGAGGTGTGTCGTTGATTGTGTCCGCCACAACCATTGCCGAAATTGGTAACCTGAAACGATTTAAAAACCCTATCGAGCTGATGAGCTACCTGGGGTTGGTGCCATCGGAGCATTCAAGCGGCGAAAAGACCCGTCGGGGTTCGATCACAAAGTCCGGCAACGGCCACGTGCGTCGTGTTTTGGTCGAAGCCGCCTGGGCTTACCGGCTCCCTGCCCGGGTCAGCCGGGTTCTGTTAAAGCGCCAGGAAGGGCTGTCCAAAGACGTTTGTGAAATTTCATGGAAAGCTCAACTCCGGTTGTGCTCACGCTACAGAAGACTGTGGGCCAAAGGAAAACCCAAGCAGGTTATTGTAACAGCGATCGCCAGAGAACTTTGTGCTTTCATGTGGGCCATCGCAAATGAAATCCAGGCCTCGGCCACCACATAAAAATAGAGTATATTATCAAAGAGCAACAAAAACCAAAGGGAGAAAATCGTATAATCAATAACTCAACTTTCCAAGGCATCCAAAGGGGCGCAACCACGGTCAGGAGAACCCTCGAGGACACTATTGGATAAGGCTTTGAGCCGAACTCACGAAGTTAGATAGAGGCAGCTCCACGACGAAACATAGTCATGCGGTAACCAACCCGCGAATATCAGAGTGATCAACCGTCGTAACACAGGTTCCGCCTCCTTGAGTGCCTTGGAATCGATCCACAACAAGGACCGCTGGAAAACAGTTGGATGGGAGGCTTTTTTCCTCTTGACAACTGTCAACCATATCAGTGTCCATCCATAAATGAGGATTTTTGTTCAAGGTCAAGGCATGTGAAAAAAATAACCACAGGCATATGTTTAATATTCCGAGGATTATTTTTTGAACATAACACAGAGATTGGGCAAAAAGACCATTTATGGATGGACACTAGTTAAAAACTTCTTCCATTCACTGCCCACGTTCAGACATGCACCGGCGGGTATCATTTTTACCCGGCGACATTTTTTTAAAACAGGGCATTTCTCAATTATTTCTTCCGGGGTGCAGGCCAAACGGGCCGGAGACTAGTTGGGGCGAGGCCGCTAAGTTCTCAGAATTATAATATACAGATGAAAAAAATGCTAAGTAGATAAAGGATCTTTTATAAAGATAATCACTTCTTCCTCTCTGCGCATTCTGCCTCTCGGCTTTGAAATATCCTCATTTTTTTGGA
>CAZDAB010000554.1:0-2629 GCA_964502855.1 uncultured Desulfobacteraceae bacterium
GTTAATGACTTTCTTCGATGAGGATCACATGCCCCGAGCGACTTTGGAACTATTGCACAAAGAGCCGGTAATGAAACTGGTGGGAAACAGTGGAAGTGCATGGATTGCATTTGATGAAAAGGGCCTGCCCACTATAACCTTTAAAGATGATACGGACCAAATCGTCTGGTCGGCCCCGCCGTAATAAGATCCGGTTAATTTCTCAACAAATTAATACATCAGAACCAGGGAAAATGCATTTGATTTCGGTGCAGCGTAGCGACGGCGTGTTTCTCTTGGAAACCGACTGACTGTTTGAAGGGCTTTAGCACGCGTTAGCCCGAGCCGAATGAAATTATGACTTAAAAAATCAATGAGATAATTTAGCGACGAATTGTTCTTAATAACTTTGGCGCGGCTCGGGCTTACGGGTGCTTAAGCACAAGTTTCAGTGGGTTGGAAAGAGATACACGCCGTCGTGAAGCGTTCTCCCTGTATGGGATTCAAATGCGTTTGCCCTGACATCAGAACTTATTGAAAAATTACAAATCCGGTTATTAACTGCTCAGTATTATTGTAAATGAGCTTCAGATATGAGTAAAGAATTCCGGCATGGATCACCCCGGATGGGTGGCCGCTACCTTATTTTTACAACACTCCCCCGGCGTGGAGCAAAGCGACTGGCATTTCATATCTTCAGGTCGGCCGTTTCCGTTTTTATACTCATCGATAGCCTTGTGAAGCGCTTTTACTGCCAGTTGAATGCAGTGGTGTTTTTTTGCGGGAACATCTTCAAGCTGGTTGAAAACATCGCCGTCATCAATATTCCGGGCATATTCAAGGTTTTTACCCTTGACCAGATCAACAGACGCCATGGCCGCGGAAATCGCACCCGGACAGCCAAGCACCTGATATCTGACATCTTTTATTGTATTTTGATCTATTTTAAGAAAGATTTTCAAAGTGTCTCCGCAGGTGCCGAGCATCTCGGACACCTGGTCCGCATCCGGCAAACTGCCCATATACGGTTTTTCAAGATAATAATTAATGGCTTTTTCCGAATATCCGAGATCTGCGAGCATTTTTCGTTCGTCGCCATTATCGTTCTCAACCAAAATTTTAGTCTGGTCTTTGTTTCCACTATGTAATGAATGCATTACTTCGCTCCTTGATGTTAATTCCCATTTTGCATCCAATTCGCCTATTAAAAAATAATTATCTGAATGCGTATCGGCCTCGTTGTGTCATAAAAAAAAATGTTACCCAATTTTAAAAATTTTTTGAAGCTATATATAAAAACCCAATATGTCAAGTGAGCGGTGTTTATATTTTATTTAATGTAATAAACTGAGAGGTCGGGGAGTTTTTCTTTTAGAGTCCCAAATAAGCGGAATGAATGATCCGCAACGAAACCGTACACTGTTTGAATGCATTAGGGATCGTTGCGAAAAAACAGCGCTTTAATAAATTTGTAATGAAAAGATGAAAAATGTTATCTACCAAACCTATTTATTTAAACCTAAATTGAGCGATTTTTTACTCGATCTGCACCGATCTCTTGCGCATCAAGGATCCGCGAAAATCCTCGACATATCCACGGGTATGCCTGCGGTTTTCGCGAACCCTTATGCATCAAGATTTCAGCACATCTCTTCGCAAAAAATCGCTCAACTTAGGTTAAATATTGATACACTGTTTTTTCGTTACGAGCCCTTATGCATGAGTTTGTACGGTGTAGTTGCTGATTATTTATGGAGCGGTTAAATTAAAAAAACTCCCCGACCCCTCAATAAACTATCTTGTCATAAAAATAAAAAAATATTATGACAGCATAAAAATTCTCCATTATATGTGCCCTAATTAAACGTCTTTGAAATTTCTATAATTATATGAAATCAATAGTCTTTTAATGGCAACCTCTTTGTGCCATCGAAATGGAATGCTGGAATAATGGAATAACTCAGGAGGAGGGATATGATTAGATTATTACTGGTAACACCGTACAAAAACTCTTTGTTGGAATTGGCTTCAGCCATGGAAAAATATGACGATATTGAATTAACATGGACGGATTCAGGACAAAAAGCACTGGATAAGCTATCGGAGACTTCCGTGGATCTTGTTGTAATCGATAAGGATCTTGGAGACATGCCAGGACTTGAATTTGCAGAAAAATTGCTCAGGGTAAATCCAATGATCAACAGTGCCGTATTAAGTTCGCTGCCATCCGATGAATTTCATGAGGCCAGTGAAGGTCTCGGAGTTTTTGCACAATTACCGCTCCGGCCTGCCAAAAAAGATGCAGAAAAACTGTTAAAACGCCTGAAAAGCCTGATAAACCTTACTGCAGGTATTAACATTGGCAATAAATAGATAGTGCCTGAACGAAAACTGTCTTTTCCGCCAATATCTGCGTCAGACTCAAATTTTAATCCTCGAAATACTACCCGTATTCCTGTGGTTAAAATTTTCGTCTTCCTTGATCTTAACGAAAAATTCTAGTTTTCGTTCGGGCACTATATAAGAAACAAGACCTTTCTATATAAAACTGATATGAGTCTAACGACAACTAAAACTTCTTCTCCCCGGTCTAACGATGTTTTTAATACCGGAAAAGTGCTTACCCTTTCTGTTTGTCATTTTATTCACG
>CAZDAB010000555.1:0-2629 GCA_964502855.1 uncultured Desulfobacteraceae bacterium
ACCGTATCCACCCCTTTTCTTCTGGAACTGGTCAAACGCCGTTTCCCCGAGTTCAAGGTCAGAGTGGGAATTTATGCTCAGGTGGACACGCCCCGGCGCGCCCGCTTCTGGGAAGATCTCGGGGCTGATGACATCACGCTGGAGAGCTTCTCGATCAATCGGGACTTTCGCCGCCTGGCGGCTATTCGCCAGTCGGTCCGTTGCGGTCTCCAACTGATTGCAAATCACGTCTGCCTCCTGAACTGTCCGTTGCAAAGCTATCATCAGAACGGTTTCGCACATGCATCTGACGACACCCGCACGCTTTTTATCGACTACTGCTTGCTGCGCTGTTCCCGGTTGCGTTTGACAGATCCGTCCCAGTTCATCAAAACGGCCTGGATCCGCCCGGAGGATATCGCCGTTTATGAAGCCATGGGGTACACCACATTCAAGCTTCTGGAACGGGGGATTCCGTCGGCGGAACTGCTGCGGCGAGTCAAAGCTTACAGCGAAAGGCAGTTTTCCGGTAATCTGGCGGAACTGCTGCTGCCGTATGGTTTCAAGGAGCCGATCCGAAAGGAATCGTTCTGGACTCTGCGTCACTTCTGGAAGCCGCGACAGGCCCATCCGCAGCGACTGAAAGCGCTACTTGACTTGGCACGGCTGCAAGGCATGCTCTCGCCGCTGCCGGAGTGTCCGATCCGGGTATATGCGCAGCAGATTCCCCACAATTTTCTGGAAGGTTTTCGTGACCGTGACTGTGCATTTATGGACTGCCGGGCTTGTGGCTATTGCGAGCGGATTGCCGAGCAGGCCGTTTGGATCTCGCCCGAGTACCGCACCGAGGTGTTGAGAAAGTACGCACAAATGGATGATATCATGGTAACGGGAGGGCTCTGGGGTGTTTGACTCCCGCGCCATGGCAACGGAATTTCTGGACCGGCCGGACTGTGATCCGGTTCTGGCTGCGGCCAGTTACCGATTCATGGAAACGGTTAATTTTTGGTTCGGCGGTATCCGGATGGTCCGGCGTTTTCTGGCTAACGAAACGGTGGGGCGCCATGCCGATGCCCCCCTGCGCATCCTTGACATCGGCTCGGGAAGTTGCGATATCCCTCTGGCGGTGAGCCGGTGGGCGAGCGCGTACGGTATCCCTCTGCACTTTACCTGCCTGGAAAAGGCCGGCCACGCGGTTGACATTGCGCGCGGGCAGCTTACCCGATCGGGTAATCCGTGGGTTCATCTGATTCAGGAGGACGCCTTCACCCACCAACCCGCCGAACCGTATGATTGTGCGGTGGCTTCCATGTGCTTTCATCATTTCAGCGATGCACAGATCCTCATACTGCTGCGGAGGCTGAACGGTTTCGTGCGCAACAGCGTGTTGATTAACGATCTTCGCCGCTCGCGACTGGCGCATCTGGCGGCAAGACTGCTGCTGGTCACTACGCCGGCAGAGGTCCGGCATGACGCCCTGCTCTCCATCCGGCGCGGTTTCAAAATCAGTGAACTGAGCGCCTTGTTGGGGCAACTCGAAAGCGTCACGGTTTCCGTGAAGCCGACCCGCTGGTTTCGGATTGCCGCCATCGTTCGCTTCAAAATGGGAGAGAACTCGTGAAGATCATCCTCAAAGGTCTGGGCACCGCCACCCCCCCGCTCTATGTCACGCAGGAGGAGGCCTACGAATACCTCTCCACGAATTTCATCCTTAAACCGGCCGAACAGGGTCTGTATCGCCGCATTCTTCTGGACGGGAAAATCAAAGGCCGTTATCTGGGGATGGATACCAAGAGGGATGCCCTCGAAACTGACCCCGACCGACATCTGGAACGCTTTCTCAAGTTCGGTCGTACCACAGCTGTCGCCGCCGCTCGCCGTGCTCTGGCGGAGGCCGGCGTGAAAACCCATGAGATAGCCGGTCTAGTCGTCAACACCTGCACCGGGTACCTCTGCCCGGGACTTTCCTCGTATGTTGCGGCAGACTTGGGGCTCAGGACTTCCATTAGCTTCCAGGACTTGATGGGGATGGGGTGCGGCGCAGCCATTCCGAATCTCGAAGCCGCTGCCGGTATGCTGGCCCGGAACGGGGAAGGCCCGGTTCTCAGCATCGCCGTTGAGATCTGCACGGCCACAATTTTTCCCAGTCATGAGCCGGATCTGGTTGTCAGCAATTCCATTTTCAGCGATGGTGCCGCAGCCGCCGTGCTCGACCGGGAGACGCATAACCGCCCCGGGGGTTTGGCACGCATGGTGGACTTTGCGACGGGCATATTTCCCAAGTACCGTGAGGATCTGCGATACCGGACGGAAGGTGGCCGCCTGCGGAACCAACTGAGCAAGCGGGTGCCGGTGATCGGCGCACACACTGCCACGGACGTGGCGACTCGGCTTCTGGCCCGACATGGCCTCTCCCGGAATGACGTTTCCTGGTGGGCGGTCCATCCGGGGGGCACGGTCGTGCTGGCCCAAGTCGCCAAGAAACTGGAACTTGCCGATGAGGCCCTGAGGTTTTCCTACAACGTCTTCGAAAACTATGGCAATATGTCGTCACCTTCCGTTCTTTTTGTATTGCGGAAGATCCTGGACAGCAAACGGCCACAACCCGGCCAAAAAGGGATGCTTCTCGCATTCGGTGCCGGCTTCTCAG
>CAZDAB010000556.1:0-2622 GCA_964502855.1 uncultured Desulfobacteraceae bacterium
TAAATTATTTTACGCTTGAAGACAAGACAATAATAAATTATCGCAGAAAAAAATTAATGCCAGCAATGGCAAATAAATTCTACAATGAATATTGTGCCCCATGGGTACCCGTAAAAGTGTTTTTCACTAAAGCGTCAATCTCATTAGCGTAGTATAATATAAATAATAACAGTATCCTACACATCCATCCGCTGTAATGACAGTCATGTCAAATCGTCCAACCAGTGTGGGCAGGTAATCCCAAGGAAGGATACCGAGACACCCTGCTAAGGCAGGTAGAATTTTCGCCATTTACCGGAATAAATGGCATTTCTTGATATCTAAAAACACAACCTCACAGTTTTTAGGCAAGTAAAAGATATATTGCAGGTATCGGTATCCGAGAGTCAAAATAATATTTATTTTAAAATTAAGAAAGACAGGGCTAAAAAATGACCCTGTCTTTCGATTGTGTTATTACTTTCGCATCCGACAATACGTTCTAAAGTGGTTACAATGGACACATACAGGGATACACGAATCGCTCAAAAATCAACCCTTGCGGCGCCAGAAATATCCAAATCACTCAAATAATAAAATGATCAATTGTCACTGCGAACGGGCCATACGTAGTATTCTCCTGACTTATGACCGTAGCTCATACTTCCATCCCACAAAAATGCGGCCCATGCGCTGTTAGAATCAAACTCAGTACTCATCTGGTATTCGCTGGACTGCACTCCTATAAACGCGTCCCCTTCTTTCCACTGCCCGTCTCCTGCTGTATTACATAGCGCAGGATACGAATATTTGGTATCGATCAATGCTACCCATTCCGCCTTGGTGGGTACGGGAGGTCATTATAACATCCGAAAATAAATTACTATTTGTTAAAATAGAAACAAACAGACTGCCTGTATGGCCGATATCTTCATATCGTCCAAAATATTTCTTTTGCGACTGTTAATGGATGAATAATTACAGGAAACAAGCGTATTATGAAGCAAGACGAGCAACAATTTCTTAGCGATCTTGACAAACATCTGTGGACGGCGGCGGACAAGCTGCGCGCGAATGTGGATGCGGCGGTCTACAAGCATGTGGTCCTCGGCCTGATTTTCCTCAAATACGTGTCGGACGCTTTCAAAGAGCGTCACGCGGAACTGGAGGCCAGCTTTCGTGATCCTAAACATGACTACTACTTGGGCGACGACGCTGACGAATTGATCGTCGAGGAACTCGAAACCCGCGACTATTACACCGAGAAAAATGTATTCTGGGTGCCGGCGCTGGCACGTTGGGATTTTATTCGGGATAACGCCAAGGTGGCGGTGGGCACCAAACTCAAGGTTAGAAACGGCAAGGCCAGTGAATACGAATTCAAAGGCATCGGCCGCCTGCTTGACGACGCGCTGGAAGCAGTCGAAAAAGAAAATCCCAAGCTCAAGGGCGTGCTGGAAAAGGACTATGCCCGCAAGCAGATTGATCCTGTCCTGCCAAGCCTGATCGACGAGATCGCCAAGATTCCCTTTCAGCATCAGAGTCTCAAGGCCAAGGACATCCTCGGTCATGTGTACGAATATTTCCTTGGTCAATTTGCACTTGCCGAGGGTAAAAAGGGCGGGCAATATCACACGCCCAAAGCCATCGTGACCCTCATTGTCGAGATGCTGGATCCGTTTCAAGGGCGCGTTTACGACCCCTGCTGCGGCTCCGGCGGGTTTTTCGTGCATTCTGAAAAATTCGTTCAGAAGCATGGTGGTCGTATCGGCCGGCTTTCGATTTACGGCCAGGAATCCAACCCTACCACCTGGCGGTTGGCCTCCATGGATATGGTCATCCGAGGTATGGATTTCGACTTTGGCAAGGAGCCTGCAAACACCTTTTCCCGAGATCTGCACCCGGATCTACGCGCTGACTTTATCATGGCCAACCCGCCCTTCAATATGAAGGAGTGGAAAGACGGTGTTCGCGATGACGACCCGCGCTGGAAATACGGTGTCCCACCCGCCGGCAACGCCAACTTCGCCTGGATGCAGCATATGGCCTATCACCTGGCACCCAACGGTAGCCTGGGCCTGCTGCTGGCCAACGGCTCCATGAGTTCCAATACCAACAACGAAGGTGCAATCCGCAGGGCGCTCATCGAGGCGGATCGGGTGGAATGCATGGTGGCACTGCCCGGCCAGCTTTTCACCAACACGCAGATTCCGGCCTGCATCTGGTTCCTCACCCGTAACAAGGGAGAAAGAAACGGTTATCGATCCCGCAAAGGCGAAACCCTCTTCATCGACGCCCGCAATCTGGGCTATATGAAAGACCGGGTGCTACGCGATTTCGCACCCGATGATATCGCCAATGTGGCGGATACCTTTCATGCCTGGAAAAAGGGTGATGGCTACGAAGACATTCCCGGTTTCTGCAAAGCCGTCACGATTGAAAAGATCAAAAAGAAAGATTGCGTCCTTACCCCTGGTCGCTATGTGGGAGCACCGCCCCAGGAAGACGACGGCGAACCCTTCAAGGATAAGATGGCGCGGCTGACCGCCACTCTGAAGGAGCAGTTCGCCGAAGGCGCACGCCTGGAGGCGGAAATCCGCAAGAACCTGTCAAGGCTGGGCTATGAGCTATAAACGTATGGTT
>CAZDAB010000557.1:0-2615 GCA_964502855.1 uncultured Desulfobacteraceae bacterium
AAGATGAGGTGGGCACTGAACGTATGGCAAACATAGGGGAAAATAACTTTATAGCTAAGTCAGCAACAATAAAGGAATTTGTAGCTAATATAAAAGAGACATTAAATGGGGATTATGGTACTATAACTGCATAGCCAATAAATAGAGAAAGAGGTTGTAATGGCAAATGATATTCAAAGAAAATACTTTTCCTCATCTTCTTTATGGGAAAGATGGGAAATAAAATTTAAAGTGATTATTGGTGGGTTTCTAACGGTTGCTTTTATAATAGCCATGGTTGGGTTTTATGCTTTGACCGCAAGCAAACAGATAACAAAATCTTTTGAGAGTGGAGAGAAGTATTTTAGATCTATTACCACATCTTCAACCGAATTAAGTAGTTATGTCAAAAGAGCAGAAGGTCATCTCATGCTATATTTGGCATTACATAGAGAAGTAGATAAGCAGAAATTTCCCGAGAAAGTTGCATCACTATATGAGCAAATATCAATTCTTGATAGTCAAGTTAGAAATCCTGAAGCCAGATCGACTTTAGACAAAATTAAATCGAGCGCCAGTGAGATTCTTCCTCTTGGCAATGCATTAATAGATTCCCATGACAGGGCAATAGAAAAGACAGGTAGATTCGATATAGAAAAGTATCAAGCAACTGTGATAAAGGTACATAACGCTATCTCGGCAACAAGAAAATTCGCGGTTGCGCTGGCAAATATTAATATAAGATTAGAAGACAATATAAGACTGACGGTCATGGCAAACGCAAAGCGTTTACAATTTAATATTCTAATCGTGATTATAGGTGGTGTTATTTTCGCTTCGTTTATTGGATATTTTCTATTTAAGATGGTAAATAATCTCAAAAAAGAGGTGGCTATCCGCAGGCAGGCCGAAAAAACACTGCAAGAGAGTGAGGAGAAGCACAGATTGTTAGTAAACACTATCCCAAGTGTTGTTTACAAAGGATATAAAGACTGGTCTGTTGATTTTTTTGATGAAAAAATTGAATCATTAACCGGCTATGATGTTGATGAATTTAATTCCAGGAGAATGAAATGGATCGATATTATTGTTGAGGAAGATATTGAAGCTGCAAGGATAATTTTTATCCAGGCCTTAAAAACAGATAAATCATACGTTAGGGAATACAGGATCATATCCAAGACTGGAGACATCCATTGGGTACAAGAAAGGGGGCAAATAGTCTGTGATAACAAAGGAGATATTGAATATGTGAATGGAATCTTTTTTGATATCGGTGATCGCAAGCAAATGCAAGAAGAACTCCTGAAAGCCAAAAAACTTGAATCGGTTGGTATTCTTGCCGGCGGTATTGCCCATGATTTTAACAACCTTTTAACCATAATCATGGGCAATATTGAACTGGCAGAAGATGACATAAAACCTGAAGTTGGCCTTTCTGAATGTTTGGAAGAAGCAGAAAAAGCATGCATTCAGGCCCAAGCACTGACCAAACAGTTAATTACGTTTTCAAAAGGGGGAGCGCCGGTTAAGGAAATCGGCTCAATTGAAGACATACTTACAACAACAATAAATTCTATTATAGCCAATTCAAATGTAAGGTGCGATTTTTTCATTTCGAAGGGTCTTTGGCGGGTTGAATTTGACCGGGCTCAGATGAAACATGCCATCAACAATCTGATTGTTAACGCCGTTGAATCCATGCCTGATGGAGGACTAATTAAAGTCAGGGCTGAAAATTGTATTTTTAGCTCGGAAATCGCGGATCAGGTTTTATTTGTTTCAGAAGGCAACTACGTAAAAATATCCATTCAGGATCACGGAGTTGGTATCCCTGAAAAACATCTGTCGAAGATATTTGATCCTTATTTTTCTACCAAGAACATGGGAATACAGAAAGGAATGGGATTGGGGCTTTCAACCGCTTATTCCATTATCAACAAACATAACGGCTGCATAACCGTGGAATCCCAGGTTGGCATTGGAACCACTTTTACATTATTTCTTCCGGCAGACAAAAAAGACATCCGTGAGTTGCCCCTCTTAGAGAGACACAAACCGGAAAAAACTGAAATCCGTACCCGGAGAATTCTGTTAATGGACGATGAAGAAGGCATCCGGAAGCTCTCGAAACAAAGGCTGAATCAATTGGGTTATGAAGCTGAATTAGCCAAAGACGGTTCTCAAGCCATTGAATTGTATAAAAAAGCGATGGATTCCGGTGAGCCGTTTGATGCGGTAATCCTGGATTTGACTGTAAAAGGAGGAATGGGAGGCAAAGATGCTGTCAAAGCATTACTGAAAATAGATCCTCAAGTCAAAGCCATTGTCTCAAGCGGTTATTCGAATGATCCTATAATGACTGATTTTAGGATATACGGTTTTACAGGAGCCTTGCCCAAGCCTAATACAAAAGAAGACCTGATTGCAGCGTTAAAAAAAATTATAAAAGAATAGCAAATACATTAGAAAGTCTGATTTGAGACCGAAAAAACCTGATTTTCTGTCTGCGATTTTACACTCGGGGATTTTCTGATTTCTGATAGTATCGCCAGTATCTCAAATTCTATTATAATACAAATATCATCATTTTCGTATGTCAAGTCAAGTAAATTTTCATTTTGAAAGTTGTAAAA
>CAZDAB010000558.1:0-2612 GCA_964502855.1 uncultured Desulfobacteraceae bacterium
ACAGCTTATCTGCCACGCTTTTCGGAAAGACGCGACGAGCGGTTTTGGCCTTACTGTACAGCCATTCTGATGAATCCTTCTATCTTCGCCAGATCGTTCGCACAGCCGGAGTTGGGTTGGGTGCTGTGCAAAGGGAATTAAAGAAGCTTTCTGCGGCCGGTATTATCCGGCGAAAAGAACGCGGGCGCCAGGTTTATTACCAAGCCAATCCGGAGTGCCCGGTTTATGCAGAGTTGAAAAATCTGGTGATCAAAACGGTGGGTGTTGGCGATGTACTCAAGGTAGCCCTGGTTCCTCTGGCAGATCGTATTCGTGTGGCATTTTTATTCGGTTCCTTGTCGCGAGGAGGTGAGCGCTTAAGTAGTGATGTCGACGTTATGGTTGTGGGTGATGTAACATTTGCCGAAGTTGTTTCAGTATTGGGTCGTGTACAGGAGACGATTCAACGGGAAGTCAACCCTATTATTTATCCTCCGGAAGAGTTTCAGTCTAAATTGGCGGCAGATCATCACTTCCTGAAAAAGGCGATGGATGGCATTAAAATATTTTTGATTGGAGATGAAGATGAGCTTGCAAAACTGGTTGAATAATGGCTGGTTGACAAAACATCGGACAAGCTCTCAAGAAATCGCCGCTTTGCTAGGAGTCGCAGATCGAGATCTTTCAGATTGCAGAACAGCAGGGCTAAGTCCGGACTGGCAGCTGAATATCGCCTATAACGCCGCTTTGCAGACAGCGACGGCTGCCCTTGCCGCTTCAGGCTATCGTGCGGAGCGAGAGGCTCATCATTACAGGATTATTCAATCGCTTGCGCATACGATCAAGGCCGATGTCGGCTTGATTAATTTGTTCGATCAATTTCGAAAGAAAAGGAATATCAGCGGTTATGATCATGCCGGTATGGTGTCCGAACAGGAAGCTCATGAGATGGTGAACCTTGCCGGCCGTCTCCGCCAAGATGTTGAAGATTGGATTTATGAAAATCACCCGGATTTGGTGGAAGAATAGAAACTTATTTTTTTACCTACGTCCCGGAGGTGTATTAATGTGGGATTCTGTAAATTGAGTTGTTTTTAATGAATTTATGTTATATTAATTGGTTGTGAAAAAATTTGCCAGTGCCGGTTTCGGTGAACGGAGGTGATTAAAATGCAACCAAGGACAAAATTCGAAGAAAAGATACTAAAGGAAATAAGTTCATTACCCGAGGATCTTCAGCTCAAGCTATCAAGAATCCTACTCTTTTTAAAAAAAGAAATGATTGAAGACAGATTTAGTGAGGAAAAAGCGACTGAAGATTTTTTATCTGTATGCGGACAGTGGAAAGACTACCGGACTGCAGAGGAACAGATTAATGACATTATTGCCAACCGGAAATCTACTAATAGAACCGAGAACATTTTTTAATGTATTTGCTTGATACAAACATCTGTATATACCTCATCAATGGGAACCCCCGATTAAGGGATAAAGTTAAGGAAATCGGGGTATTTTCAATTGGAATATCTTATGTGACATTGGCCGAGTTGTATTTTGGGGCTTACAATTCAAGAAATATCAGTGAAAATCTTCGAAATATCTCAATTTTTAAGAGAAATTTAAATGTATATTCCGATGATGTTGATTCGGCCGAACTTTTTGGAAAAGTTAAAGCAATGTTGAAAGCATCGGGATGCATGATTGAAGATTTTGATATTTTAATTGCCAGCATCGCCATATCTAATAATTGTGTTCTCGTAACTAATAATGTTCGACATTTCGACAGAATTGAGTCGATACAAATAGAAAATTGGCTAAGGAATTAGCGAAGAAAAATCCGTTCATGGTTCACAATTCACCGTTCACAGATTACTCCCTTCTGAGGTTAAAAAAACAAACCGCTTCAGTAAAAAAATACCAACACACAAAGAACCCAAAGAAAAATCAAATATCAATATTTCACCATCGTCCCGCAATTCCAGCAGATAGGGGGAAGGTAAAGTTTCTCTTTTCGGCATAGCCGATTGTTCATTTGGAATTTCTTCCGGAAATTTCAAATACAAAAAAATAATCTAAAAAATCCTGCTTGCCCTGTTCAATACCGTTTACGGTCAGCCGCAGGCGGATTTAACCGGGGCAACAGTCATCAATCGAAACATCCAGGATCAATGAACCAACAACCAGTATCAAGAGCATATCTGCAATCCGCGTTCATCTGCGGAAATCTGCCTGCCCCGTAGCTCCGGCAGATGGTACTGGGGTGTCCCAAAAACCCAAAAGTAACCGCATTAAATCATAGACGTGCCATCTGTTCCCCAATTCAAGGTTTGAAACTGATTCGTCTTGGGATATCCTTTTGATTCAAAGTTCAGCAGGCTTTTATATTTTCCATCAACTTTCTTGGACTTAAAATTTTAGATGCGTAATTGTTTGATTATTATCACTTTAAATCTTTCTATAATCTCCCCATTAATTTTTCCCGATATTGGTTTAGCGGATTAGGATGTTCCCATTATGCCTCCTTGATCGCGAAAGGAATCTGCTTGACAAAGGAAAAAATGTGTACCAATATCTTCAATAAAGTGAAAATGGCTCCCATAATATAACGTCCCTTCCCCCTGGGAGGAGGTAAT
>CAZDAB010000559.1:0-2608 GCA_964502855.1 uncultured Desulfobacteraceae bacterium
CGCTTCTGCTGGAGGATGAGGCAGATAAAAAATCTCTACCAAATTATTTTGAACTTTTTGCTCAGCATCACGGCCGGACGAACTGAGTATAGCAGAATTATTCATTTCAGTTGTGGAATGGCCGGTATTTTGCCTGCAAGACTGCCAAAATAAGATACCTGCAATTAACAAAACAATGATAGCAGCTATGGAAATATAAGTTTTTTTATTCATGATATTCCTCATCCCAGTGTTTGTATTTTTTGATTAGTTAGTCGATAAATTTTTTGCGCCTTTTTGGCAATATCTTTCTCGTGCGTAATAATGGCAAAGGTCGTAGCGAATTCTTGATGAAGTTTCTGAAAAAGCTCCATAATATGTTCGGATGTTGTTTCATCCAAATTACCGGTCGGCTCATCAGCCAGTACCAGATGAGGACGTCCAACCAAACTCCTGGCAATAGCCACTCTTTGCTTTTCGCCACCGCTTAAATTGTCAACTGTTTCTAATAATTTATGCTCTAAACCAACATGGGCGACGATGTTTTTCACCCTTTCTTTTTTCTCCTTTTTGTCGAGATCATGGCGGGGATAAAGCGCTAAAAAGACATTATCAAAAACTGATAATGAAGGGATGATTTTGAAATCTTGAAAAACAATGCCTATATTCAAAAGACGGAAGTGGGCCAATTGTTCTTCATCAAAATTGGTAATATCCTTGTCCCGGAATATTATTTTTCCTTCATCAGGCCTGATTAGACCCGCTAAAATAGAAAGCAGAGTCGTTTTGCCAACTCCGGATTTACCGACAATGCTAATGAACTCCTTTGGAGCAATATGAAAATTAATGTTTTTTAACACTTGCTGGCTGCCGTATATTTTAGAAATCGATTGTAATTTAAGCATATTATTTTTTATAAAGTTCGATAATGCGGTTTAATTTTTTTAATTTTTCCGGTGATATTTTTTTATCTTCCAAAAGTTCATTTACGATAAAACCTTCCAATGTTCTTGCCCGCAGAGAATCAAAAGATTTGGCAATAGAAGTTGTTAGTAGTGTAATATCAATACAATGCTTTTTATTGTCTGATAGATATTTTTTCAAGGTTTCAATTTGCCCTTGAATGCGGTTTAAATGATCTATGTTTTCCTTTCGCCGTTTTTTAATAGCTTCTGTTATTTTCATAAATTATTCCATATACCCATAGTCCTACCCCTATACTATGAATAAATTAAATTTGTTTGTCAAGAAATATGTGTTTTTTTTAGTGCCCCGCCTCGTCCGTGAAAACAGGTCTCCAGAAAAGGTTAAAAAATGTAGGGGATAGGGGAAGGAAATTTTTTATAAGTTGCAAGATGTTTTATAGCAAAAAGGCAAACTCCAGAAAAAAGAGATAATCCCCAAGGCATTTATCGGGCTTCTGTGTTGTGGCGAGTGTGGCATGATGATAGCTGCCCGTCTAAAAAAATTAATACAGAACCTGCGGTTGAAAAGTATATCGCTCTGAAAGAGTTTCTGGAGGTAACTTCTTTTAAAGGAGCCAGAAAGCCTGAGGGATATAAAAAGAAAAAGGCTCTATGGGATGGTGGAAGAGTTATAAATCACGATTAACAGAAAAATCTGTATTGCGACATAAAAGCGCTAAACTGTGGTTTAAATCCAACTTCACAAATTACATTTCCCATCTTCTCTACCAGTTTACTTCAAAATGATATTTATTGAGTGATAGTAATTTTTATAAGTCAGGATTCGTCGATTTTAGATAAGCTGGCCGCGACAAGGCCCCGATTTGCCCCTTATTTATTTCCGACTGCTCTTACCGATGGAAAACGTCAGCCTTCTTGTAAACACGTTACCCGGGCCAGGATATTTTGTCAAGAATAGAGATTTCTCATAGTTTTCAGTGTATTTCTGGAAATAGGGATAGGCACTCCTCACCCCCGGGTAATTCTTCTTTCATTGATGTGTATAGTAGAAAATCATCAAGACAATTTAATACAAATGTCATTAAATGAATTACAGCAAAGGGCGATTTATGGAACTAGCAGCCCAAGGCCACCACGCGAGAGCAAACAGGTTGCTCACTTTCGTAGCTCCGCCATTAGAGCATATGTGCTTAGAAGAAGAGCTGCCGGTAGTTGTGAAACATGCGGTCAACCTGTATCCTTTTTGACAGAGGACGATTGTCTTTACCTCGAACCACACCATATTCGTAGGCTTTCTGATGGTGGACCGGATCATCCTGAATGGGTTGCTGGAATCTGCCCTAATTGCCACAGGCGAGCACACTATTCTTCTGACAGGGAAGAGTTCAATGCGAGGCTCAAGGATCTTATCCAAGAAAAAAAACGAAAATTGCAACTGGACGCCTAGCAACTCAATAGGGCGGACCTGACAAGCTGGTTGTCGGTTCTTGTTAGCAAGGGGGTTAAATAAAACTATGCCAAAATACCGGGGAGTAATAAAAAGAAGCAATAAATACTATTACCGGATCTATCGCAATGGCACCCAGAGAGAATATAGAGTTTTAAGCACCGCCGAGGAAGCTTTTGATATTTGTAATGAGTATATCAATGGATAAAAAAGAAAATAAGAGGATGAACGGGTATATATAATAACGATGATTCGG
>CAZDAB010000560.1:0-2592 GCA_964502855.1 uncultured Desulfobacteraceae bacterium
GACGGCTGAATAACGATACTGTCACGGCTCAATTCCTGCCCCCGCCAGATATATTGACTCAAAATGGCAACATCGGCGGAAGCGATCGGATTTTCTTCTTCTGCATATACAACATTTAATGAACCAATTACAAAACCCCACAATCCAATGACAGCTGTTAATTTTAAAATCCAAGTTTTCGTTTTCATCTTTTTTTTCCTTTTTGACTTTTTATTTATTTGGATATTCATTCGTTCAGGTGGCGTGCCTGTCCCGGTCCGATGGGCGGCAGGCACGCCCGGGTTTTTTTTCTGTTTTGATTATTCCGATTTTGCCTTATTCAGTCGCCGGATTCAGATCTCTCAACTTGTCCATGCTTTCTTGAAAACTTGTTTTTCCGGAAGATTTGACCGTACCAACGCCGCCGTAAGAGGTAACATCAAAATCCGGATAGGCATTGCCGCCATGTTCGAAGAAATCGAGACCTTCAAGCTCCTCTTCCGCGGATACTCTGAGCCCCATCGTCTTTTCAATGAGTTTGAACAAGATAAAAGCCGTGCCAAAGGTCCAAACGAAACAGGCACCGATGCCCAGTAACTGAACACCGATAATTTTCCCGGAAGTTCCCCCGATGTTAAAAATGCCGGCAGCCAGAGTGCCCCACGCGCCGCAGACACCGTGCACCGATATAGCCCCCACCGGATCATCGACCCTGATCTTATCAAAAAACAGGACGGACAAGACCACAATAATACCGGCTATGGCCCCGATAATTATCGCGCTCAAAGGGGTTACCGTGGCGCAGGGACTGGTAATGGCAACCAGCCCGGCCAGTGCGCCGTTTAAACTCATGCTGATTTCCGGTTTGCCGAATTTTTTCCAGGAGGTAAACATTGCGAAAACCGCACCGGCCGCGGCGGCCAGGTTTGTATTTACAAAAATCATGGCGATGTCCTTGTTTGCCGCCGTGGTAGATCCCGGGTTAAAACCGAACCAGCCGATCCATAGAATAAACACCCCTAAGGCTGCCAACGGTATATTGTGGCCCAGAATCGGTTTGATACTTCCGTCTTTTGCATATTTTCCCGTACGTGGTCCCAGGACGATGGCTCCGGCCAGAGCCGCCCATCCGCCCACGGAATGAACCACGGTCGATCCCGCAAAATCGATGAATCCCAAACCCTCTAGCCATCCGTTTCCATTAAACAGGCTGCCCCATGCCCAGCTTCCGAAAACAGGATAGATGAGCGCACTGACAACGACACTATACAGCAAGTATCCGATAAACTTGGTCCGTTCGGCCATAGCTCCGGATACAATGGTTGCGGCTGTTGCACAAAAAACCACCTGAAACATCCAGAACGCCAGCACCCACGGATCTCCACCCACCTTAAAATCACTCAAGAAAAATCCGGATGTCCCGAACCATCCTGTTTTTGTCGCACCGAACATAATCCCGAACCCTACGGCCCAGAAAGCAAGAGAACCCATGGAAAAATCCATGAGATTTTTCATCATAATATTGATGGCGTTTTTAGCCCGGGTAAAACCACATTCCACCAGGGCGAAACCGGCCTGCATAAAAAATACAAGGGCCGCGGCAATCAGGGTCCACACATAATCCGCATGGGTTTGTACCAGATCTATGGCGGCCTTGTTTGACTCAAGGGTGAGCGGTTCGTCTCCCGCCCAACACCTTGTGATGCTTATTAATATAAATAGTATTGGCAAAAATATTTTTATCATGTCTGTTCCTCCCCCTCATTCAAGAGTTAAACGGCATCTTTTCCGGATTCACCGGTTCTGATCCTGATGGCTTGTTCCACGGTTAATACAAATATTTTACCGTCTCCTATCTTGCCGGTGTTCGCACTTTGTGCAATCGCTGACACAACTTTGTCTGACAGGGACGCATCAACCACAAGGTCAATTTTTATCTTGGGTATAAAATCCACCTGATATTCAGCTCCTCGATAGATCTCCTTATGACCTTTCTGACGTCCAAAGCCTTTGACTTCAGTTATGGTCATACCGGTTACCCCCATTGCGTTTAAGGCATCCTTTACCTCGTCCAGCTTAAACGGCTTTACAATGGCTTCGATTTTTTTCATTAAACACACTCCTTTCCCTGTTAAATTTTCTATCTTTTCCATGGATTAGATTTTTGTCAGATAATACAGCAAGGAGCATGCCAGATTGAGGCTTATTGCAGATAATGATATATCTATTTGGTATTATTTGATTTAAATCGGACAGTCTTGAAGAAAGGTATGAAATATAAATTACTTATTTGTAATATGATCATCTTTATATTACAATATTGTTATTTATGAAGGTTAAACTTTTCAGATGCAGTTTGAAACTATCCGTTTGTAAAATGATGACAGAAAAAGATTGTTCCGACGGGTTAAACATATTATAGTTATTGGAAAAGTGAGATGCTCAACAGGTAATAGATCCTAACGTTGTATAAACAACACATCAGATTATACGTTAAACGGCTCGGACAAAGGCTTTGCGTTGATTGAATTAACCATCATAAGACTCAACCGTTGGTGCCATCCAATGAAAACACCTTTTTTGCTGTGTTGTTTACCTTTCAGGAAAGCCGAT
>CAZDAB010000561.1:0-2581 GCA_964502855.1 uncultured Desulfobacteraceae bacterium
ACCGTGCTCTTTGGAACCTTGTCAACATCAACCACCTCAATCGGAACGCCTTCCTGGCTGAGTTCATGCTGATAAAGGCTTACAAATGCATTATGCTCAACAACAGTAACAATCTCGGCAGCGCCGCCGGGAGGGGTTATGCGCCTTAAACCACGTCCCAGGGTCTGTTCCGGCAGGATATTCGCCTTTGCAGTATAGGGGCGAAGCGGAACAATGGTTGTAACATTGCGGACATCCCAGCCTTCCCTGAGCATAAGGACGGAAACAATACATTGGTATGGGCTTTTGCCTGAATCAAGATCGCGGGACAACTCCCTCAACGCTCTTAGATCATCTTCGCTAATATCCTTTACGTCTTCAACAAATGCCGGATAGCCTCTTTTTTTGCCGCCGATCCACTTTATTTTACCTTTCAGGTTTGTATGCAGATTGACAGTCTTTCCATTTAATTGATCAAATAAAGGATCTGTATTTAAACGCTTTGCAATCTGATCCGCAGCCGCAGTGTCATCCGCCATAACAAAAAGCAGCGGCTTTTTGCCGCTCTTTTCCCACTCCTCTTTTGATTTAACCCACCTCTGGTACCCCATCATCAAATGTTGCTCAAAACGCTCAGATGCATCATTGCTCGTACGTTCGGACAGCCCTTCGCCGCGCCCGATAATGGGTATTTTTACAATTCCCGCGTCCACAGCTTCCCCAAGAGGCGTGTCGCAAACCACATGCTGAAAAATACGGCCATGATTATCTTTTGGTGTTGCTGAAAAATCGAGCTGAGCAACAAGCCCTCCTCCTGTTTTTGCATTGATCTCATTGTGCAAAAAGCCGATGGCTTCATTCCATGCCGACCCCGGGTCCCAAAGATGATGCGCCTCGTCGTTTAAAATCATTATACGGTCATGGCCGGTAATCCGCTTTCGAAGTTCCCTGCCCGTATCAAGGGCTTTTTGTCTGGAAACAGCCGGCCCCATCCACTCGTATGTTTCTTCTTCCTTTTTTTTCCTTCGTTTTCCAATATCATACAGACGATGAATATTTGTAAGGTAAAAGGTACCGCCCGTGGAGGCACCGCTTGCCTCATCCTGTAATACTACGGAAAGGTTCCAGTCTCCGCGCCATGCCACAGGGATTAAGGGATCTTTTAAAAAGATGTCGGGTCCGCCGCCTTCAGGTCTGAAATCTTCTTTTAATCGTTCAAAAACCGTCAGATTCGGCGCAATTACAACAAAATGCTTTGCCATGGGAGAATCGCTCTCCCGCAAGGCATGAAAATAACTCCATACAACGGCAAGACTCATGATCTTTGTTTTGCCGGCGCCTGTTGCCACTTTGAATGCATATTTTGCCCATTGGTCATCATCCGGATTTACGCCGAGCGCTGCGGTTTCCCGGTCCTCTCCGCCAAATTCAGCAATGATGGCAGACAGATTTGTCGTTCCCCTGACCTCAAAAAGATAAATCAGCGTTTCAATCGATTCCCTCTGGCAAAAATAATAGCAAAACAGGAGACGTTCACCGTTTAGAGCTTCAACGATATGATCCTGTTCAAACCAGTGGTAAAGCAACTCCCGCGTTGTATCGGAAGCGCCAGCATAATCGCTTTCCCGCCAGGCTTTTAAAAAAGTTCGAAGGTTTTGCGCAATGGTGATGACGGAAGGTCTGCGTCCTGTGACAACTTTTGCGGGTTTGCCTTTTTCAGAGCGAACCCGGTGAAAATTCGGTTCTTCATGAGGAGCGTAAAGAGGCTCAAGGGCGGCAAGGTTGATTACTGGAGTGCTCATATTTTCACCTCCACGGTTATGCTTGTATCACACCCGAAAATATCTATCACCTTGATACAGGCAGTATATTTACCTTTTTTCGGATATCTGTCATATCCAAAATCACTGACAGTTTTAAGCGTCCGATCCTTGCGGGTACGAAAATCCTGCCAGTTATGCTCAAAAGGCTTCCCCTTGTGCCAGTCAAAATCAACTGCCCAGAAATCTATGAAGTCAAATCCGCTTTTCATGGCCCTGTCTTTCAGTGCATTAAGCTCTTTGGATGGAACTTCCGCGAGACTTGGAAGAAATTTTGTAAGCTTGACATCAACAACACGCTTGCCCTGTTTTTTCCTGTAAACCGGTTCTGCTTCAAGTACGGCCATTTCAAGAAACGGAGGTGGATTGCTTCTATTTTTTTCCATGATCTCACGAGGAATTGGAATGAGCTTTATTTTTATGCCATGAGCCGCCTCCAGTTCATGGCAGATAAGACGCAAATCCATCTCAAATTCCCATGCAAGACAGTGGACTTCTTTTGCGCCTGCCTCACTTGCAGCTTTTGCCACGAAACGTAATTCATCGCGGGTAAAGATGCTGTCAATCCCGTCCACATGTACAAACGCCGGTCCTTTGCGACCATGTAAAAGTCCCGCGGCATTCGGCAGTGACTCCGCCCTGTAAAAATCCATGACCACCCTGCGATGTTCTTCGTCTGCACCTTCAAGACGCTCCTTCTGCCACCACTGACGTTCGTAGCGGCCAAGGTTATACACATCAAATGATCGGTATAGTTTGCCTTCCTTGTGGAGGGTTCTCTG
>CAZDAB010000562.1:0-2578 GCA_964502855.1 uncultured Desulfobacteraceae bacterium
GGGGCATTTCTCTTTGGAATAACGACCAGGTTTCCCTTTGACTGGATTAGTGAATATTACGGCATCTATATCGGCAGAAATGTATATGGTGTCCTGCTGGTGCAATTTACGGTAACCGCCGCTTTTTGTGCCCGACTGATGAAGGCAAGCTTTGATATGATACCCACCAGGTTTGAGGCGGTTTCCCACAGCTTAGGCGCTTCTCCCTCCCGGACATTCTTTAAGGTGGTTCTTCCTATGGCAAAAAACGGGATTATCGCCAGTATGATTGTGGTCTGGGCAAGGGCAGCCGCCGAGTGGGAGGGGCTTATGTTATTTGTCGGGGCAACCGAGGGGAAGACAGATATCATGCCCTTTGCCATCTATCTTGACTGGAATGGAGGTATGATGGGGTGGGTAACCTCAATGAGTATTGTCTGCATCCTGATGGCAATATCCGCGATATCGGCAATGAAAATAATCGGGGGAAAGAGCAATGTCTGGTGAAAGACACAGCCGAAAAATCTTTAATGCCTTTTTTTACAGTTTCGCCGGTTTCCTATTCCTTTATTCCGCTTATCTTTTTTTAAGCAATCTGGATCAGCTCTTTGTAACCGAGGCAGCAGTAAAAACCCGGGAAATAACTAATTGGGGCGAGGATAGGGAAATCTTAAACCAGTTTGCGGGAGGTTTCTGGAAAGATCCCTATTTCTGGAAATCGCTTAACCTCACCTTAGTAATAACTCTTATAACCACCTTGATCGCTACCCTATTGGGTATTCCAACTGCCTATGCCCTCTCACGCTATCGTATTCCGGGAAAATCAATGGTTGAGATATTTTTTTCATCGTTAATGGTGATGCCTGGATCGGTTATTGGCATCTGCCTTATTGTGATGTTTAACTACGGACCATTATGGGACTTGCAGAATTTGTTAGGATTCAAGTTCGCCCACAGCATCTTTCCGGGAATGGTCATCGCATCGCTGGTGCTTTCCTTTGCTTTTGGAATGAGTGCCTGGAAGGCCACCTTTGATAGTGTTAATCCCCGGTTTGAGCAGGTGGCAAGATCACTGGGAAGCAACCGATGGAGGGCCTTTAAGACGATAACCTTCCCCCTGGCAAAAAGCGGTATCGTAACGGGCATTATACTGGCATGGACCAGGGCAATGGCTGAGTTCAGTGCCGTCCTCTTTTTTTGCGGGACATTCCGGGAGCTGCCTGCCTCACGATTTTCTGATTTTACCAAATTTTTGCAAATGGATCAGGCCGATTGGGTCTCAGTGGCGGTGTGGGCCCAGGTAGAGTTCGGCAATATTGAATATGGTTTTGCCTTGGCCTTTGTCCTGGTTTTTATCGGTGGGATTTCGGTTTATGTGATGCACCGGATCGGTGCGAAAGGATATGTGTGGTAAGGAGAGATAATCATGATTGAGATAAAAAATCTTATTGGAAATCTCGGTGAGTTTCATCTTCATGATATCAATTTAAAGGTGAACAAAGGTGAATACCTAGCCATTCTCGGTCCCACCGGGGCAGGAAAGACTGTTTTGGTAGAATATATAGCTGGTATTTACAAATCGAATAGTGGCAGCATCCTGGTTGACGGGGAGGATATAACCCATCTTTATCCGGAGGAACGAAACATCGGTTATGTTCCTCAGGATTACGCCCTTTTTCCCAATCTGACGGTAAAAAGGAATATTGCCTATGGATTGGAGGCAAGGAGAATGCCGTCTGAGCAGGTAAACAGTATCGTTTCAGACATGATTTCCCGGCTCAAGATTGAATATATCCAACATAGAATGCCGCTCAATTTAAGCGGTGGTGAAAAGCAGAGGGTTGCGTTGGGCCGGGCACTGACTACGGAACCAAAGCTTCTTCTTCTGGATGAACCTTTAAGTGCCCTGGATGAAAACTTGAGGACGGAGATGGCAAGAGAACTCAGGCGGATACAAAGGGATGTAAATGGCACCTTTATCCATGTATGTCATAATTTCGAGGAGGCCGCAGATGTTGCAGACCGGATTGCAATTATGGATGATGGTAAGATAATACAAACGGGTACGCTGAAAGAGATCATGGAAGCGCCAAAGAATGAATTTCTGGCAAGATTTTTGAAATCACAGAATATGTTTGATGCCGTATCCGATGGTTCCACAATCCAGATAGGCCAAACAGCACTTGTGAAGGAGAATCCGTTCAAGGGAGATGTGGTCGTAGCGATCAGGCCCGAGAATATAGCGATTGTCGAAAACGAAAAGGATAAAGGACAGAATGTCTTTTCAGGAGAGGTTGAAAGCGCAAAACTCAAACTTTATTTCACCGAGATATTAGTGCATACGGATATTTCTCTCGTTGTGATTTGCCAAACGGGAAGAGAGTACAATAAAGGAGACAGCATAAAAGTAAGGATACCGCCTGAAAAAATCGTGATAATTGAAAAATCTTAAATGATTGTGTTTTCCTATTGAATTAATGAAGGTAACAATGCCCAAAAAGCATAAGGAGTCAGAAAATAGCGATAAGGAATAGATAGAAAAAAGGTAACTATTCAGCGAAAAAAGCAAAAAGAAGTAAAAAAAGACTTGACAGGAGTT
>CAZDAB010000563.1:0-2574 GCA_964502855.1 uncultured Desulfobacteraceae bacterium
CCATGGTCAACCCTCCGGCCAGAAGCGAGGACACAAATGCAATGGGAAAGCCGGTCGCCTTGGAGGCCAGAGCTGACGAGCGGGAAGTTCGCGGATTAATTTCAATAACGAAGACTTTGCCGGTCTTGGGGTCATGGGCAAACTGAATGTTGGTTCCGCCGATAACCTCGATGGCTTCCACAATGTCGTAAGAATATTTCTGAAGCCGTTTTTGCAGATCCGGATCGATGGTCAGCATGGGTGCAGTGCAATAGGAATCGCCGGTGTGGATGCCCATGGCATCAACATTTTCAATAAAACAGACGGTGATCATTTGATTTTTGGCGTCGCGGACAACTTCCAGCTCAAGTTCTTCCCAGCCCAGTACCGATTCTTCGACCAGAACCTGGTTCACGAGGCTTGCGGAGAGACCGCGTGAGGTTATTGTGCGAAGTTCTTCAACATTATAAACCATGCCTCCGCCCGTACCGCCCATGGTGTATGCCGGACGAAGGACAAGGGGATACCCCAATTCTTCTGCGACTTTTTCTGCATCTTCCACACTGTTGACCGCCTGGCTTTTCGGCATTTCAATTCCCAGCCGATCCATGGTCTCCTTGAATGCTGTCCGGTCTTCTCCCCGCTCGATGGCATCGACATTTACACCGATGACCTGGACACCGTATTTTTCAAGCACACCGGTTTTTGCAAGCTCGGATGACAGGTTTAAACCGGATTGTCCGCCCAGATTCGGCAGCAACGCATCCGGCCGTTCGGCCGCGATAATATCGGTAATGGTTCGAAGGTTGAGCGGTTCAATATAGGTTACATCGGCCATGCCCGGATCGGTCATAATGGTTGCCGGATTGGAATTAACCAGTACGATTTCGTAGCCAAGACTGCGCAAGGCTTTGCATGCCTGGGTGCCTGAATAATCGAATTCACATGCCTGGCCGATGATAATGGGACCTGATCCGATAATTAAAACTTTATGAATATCTTCTCGTTTGGGCATAAAAACTTCTCCTTAAAAATAGCTGCTTCCATCCCAGCAGTGAGTACATAATTTTTCTTTTGGCAGGCCGATCGCTTTTACAAGATTTTCCAGTTTTTGATATTTTAAAGAAGTAAGTTTCAACCGTTGTCTGATTTTTTCAACCATTGCCTCGTTTTTTTCTGAATCTGACCTTGCATATTCATCTAAAAATTTATCATCTGTATCCTCGAGTTCCCTTATGGCTTTTCGTCCTGCAAGATCCAGCGTTGATCGAGAGGTTGAAAAATTGAGAAACTCGCAAGGATAGATCAAGGTGGGGCATGCGGGCCGCATATGAATCTCTGATGCACCGTAATCGAATAATATTTGTGCATGATCCTCTAATTGAGTGCCCCTGACAATTGAATCTTCACAAAAAAGAATCTTTTTCCCTTCAATCAGTTCTCTGATGGGAATCAGTTTCATTTTGGCGACAAGATCTCTGATGCTCTGATCCTGAGGCATAAAGCTTCTCGGCCAGGTGGGGGTATATTTAACATAAGGCCTGATATAAGGAATATTTTTCTCGTTAGCATAACCGATTGCATGACCGGTGCCTGAATCCGGAATTCCGGCAACATAATCGATTTTAAAATCATCCTCTTTTCCCAGAGCCGAACCGCATCTGTATCGAACAAATTCTACATTAATTCCTTCATAGTTTGAGGCCGGATACCCATAATATACCCACAGGAAAGCACAAATCTGCATTTTTCCCCCGGGCTTTTTTTTCTGCTCACATCCATCCGCTGTCATAAAAACAATTTCCCCCGGGCCAAGATATTTATAAATCTCAAAACCCAGGTTGGGGAATGCACAGGTTTCCGAAGATGCGGCATAAGCGCCTTCTTTTTTTCCGATAATGACAGGCGTTCTACCTAATTTGTCCCGGGCGGCATAAATTCCTTTTTCCGTGAGCAGAAGCATGGAACACGAACCTTTAATGGCTTCCTGAGCATTTTGGATGCCTTGCTCAAAAGAATCTTCCTCACAGATTAATGTTGCTACAGTTTCCGTTGGGCTCAAGTCTCCACCACTTGTTTCGGAAAAATGAATTTTCTTTTGAAAAGCTTTTTTTGCAAGTTCCACAATATTGTTTATTTTTCCAACGGTAACGATACCAAATCTTCCCAGGTGAGATCCGAAGATCAACGGCTGAGCATCGTAATTGCTGATAACCCCGATACCTTTGTGACCTGAAAATTCGGGAAGATCTGACTCGAACTTGGATCTGAAATAGTTATTCTCAATATTATGAATGGACCGTGAGAATCCCTTAGAGTTTTTTGTCGCAAGACCTCCTCGTTTTGTTCCCAGATGAGAATGATAGTCTGTTCCAAAAAACAGATCGTTTACACAGTCTTCTTTAGAAACAACACCAAAAAATCCGCCCATTAATCATTCCTTCCTGGAGAAATTAGTTAAAAAAAATATTATCACAGTCGCTATAGTTGTTATAGAGAAAATATTCAATAGTTAAGTCATACTAATTTATTATAGACAATATTGACGGTCTCGTAAAAAGTCCAACTTCTGCGTTGTGCTGCATTTCGCAATCA
>CAZDAB010000564.1:0-2573 GCA_964502855.1 uncultured Desulfobacteraceae bacterium
CGTCCAGGACAAACGCCTCGGCCGGAAGCCTTTGGGCCAGAGGGGCTAAAAACGAGGTTGGATCGATTGAAAATGTCTTTTCGTGATACGTGTTGTAATTTTTTTGGTAATAGTCTGACATTTTTTTTAACCGCGAATAAACGCGAATGGACACAAATTTTTAATAAGCCACCGACCCACACGGACCCACACGGACTTTTATTTGTTCAGCCGACCCGGCTGAACAAACGATGTGATCGCTGCGCGAAAACAAAGAAAACGCTTGAAAGCCCCAGTTAAACAAACTGTGCGTTTAACGGATTAAACATGGCAACGCCCTGTTCGGTAAAGCAACGCGCGCTCTTAGAAAATTTAATTTCAGAGGATGTCACAATTTGTGATATCCTCATGATCTCTTCTCGATCTAAAGTGAACATAAAATCTTTCGGGAATCGCTCAATATTTCTGCCGACGGCTTGGTTGAGAACTCTTGTCTCTACGCCATAAAGCTCGGCAAGATCCCTGTCCAGTATTTGGGGACGTTCGTGCTGAACGTGCCTTACGCTCTTATGAAACCCTGGACGATCATACAATTTAATTTTTTGTTTCTTTGTCGTAGGCTTTTTGTTTTTCCCTGGCTGTAAATCCGATCTCCCCGGTTAAATATCAGCCAAACACTAAATCATTAATCGTCTAAAACATACACCGTTTGGCCTGCTATACGCACACAGAACATGTTGATTTAACGGGGTAAATTTTCTTGTGTATGTCAGGTGGTGCCATTAAAACACGCATGATTTTACCCTGTTAAATAAGATTTCAGCCGTTTTTTTATATCCGCCTTCCCATGATAGGTTTTTAAATATTTCTCACGGTGAGTTGCATCATCATCGTTGAAGCATTTTTGCAGTGTCAGCAACTCTTCTTCGGTTAAATTGATATTCGTCATCGGCCTTTTTCCTTTGGCTGTCCGGCATGTATAGATATTAATCATCTCAAATAATGAGGGTGTTATTATTCTTTCAGTTCCCAATACCCGCCGGTTTTGGTACTCCCTCTGAACTCTATTTTTTCTTGCACTCTAAGCCGTTTTATCCAGCGCTCCAGTGTCTTGACCGGAACTCCCAGTGATTCGGAAATCTGTGGTGTTCGCAAACCCGGATGGCTTCGGATAAATTCCAGCAACCGTTTTGCTCCCTCACTTATTCCCTCACTTACTCCCTCACGTTCGGCTGCGGGTGTATCAACCTCGTCCTTTTGACGGTGTTTTTCTATCGCTTCATGCGGCGGCTTTCTTGTGAAAGTGATGGAAAACCAATCCGCATCAGCTTCAATGATCGGCGACTTAAGGCCGTAAGCACGAATGGCTTCACGAATTCGTTTGATGCCGGAACCGATATGCTCAACCAGATCCATGCGAGCCATGATTGAAAACAGCAGAAGATTACGGGAAATCCGGGACGGTCATACAATCTTGCTTTTTGCCCTCTCGTGGTCCTTAACGTCCATTGTTTTATAATTTCCTACCTAACCATTTAGATTTACTTGATAAAAATAATCATGAATACCTTGTTGATCCTTTCTCGCCAAGAACATAACTCATCCAGACATCCCCGCTGCCGGTTTTGGAAACAGACGTTGAAAAGTCACACACCTTGAACCCCAGGGTGTCGAACACTTCCCGGGCCTTTAGGTCCTCCCAATTAATTAGCCACAGACACACACGGACAGCCACAGACGTTTATTATTTTTTAACCTTTCTGCTGAGTGGTCAGAAAGGATAAACCACACGCCCTTCGGGCAGGGTGTTTATTTTTTCATCCTCTTGGCGTAAGCTTTCTGCTTCTCCTTTACCGTGTATCCTATTTTCTTTTTCGGCTTACTTTCAACCGTTAACAACTGATCTAAAGTCTCAAAAACAACTTGAAACCGCTGATCGGTCTGATCTTTTAGTTTTTCGAGTTCGCTTTTCAGATCGTCGATACCAGCGATCCATCTGCGCAGCTTAATGAACGCACGCATAATTTGGATATTAACCTGTATGGCACGTTCGCCTCTTAACACGCTTGAGAGCATGGCTACACCCTGTTCGGTAAATACACGTGGCAAAGCTGAAGAATGTTTCAGTCTGTCCAACCGGTCACAATTTGTGACCACTTCCTGTTTTTCCGCTTTGGTCAGCCTGAACATGAAATCCGGAGGAAACCTTTGATCGTTTCTGGTGACTGCTTGATTTAAAGCCTTAGTAGTAACCCCATAAAGTTCGGCAAGGTCAGCATCAATAATAACCTTTTGACCTCTAATCAAAAGGATCGTTTTTTCAATACGTTCATCCGGGATCATAAAGCCTTTGCTCATTAAGTTTTCCTTTTCCGGAAATATGATAGATAAATATATGGCCTATCCAAATTGGAGGTCACAAATTGTGATCTCCAATTTGTCCTTGAGGACGTTGATGCTGAACGTGCCTTAACCCCTCATCAATAATCCAGGACCTATTTCGGGACACTTTGAAGTTATGCGTTTTGCTGTCTCGAACATTTGACGGCTTCGTAAAAAGTCCAATTTCTGCGTTGCGCTTCATTTCGTGTTCA
>CAZDAB010000565.1:0-2560 GCA_964502855.1 uncultured Desulfobacteraceae bacterium
CTATCCTCCTCTCTTTGTAACCCAAGGATGTTATAAGATTATCATCAAAATTCGGCAGAGACAATAAGTATGTATCATGTCTCCGGAGTTATCTAACGCTCCGAAAACCGGCTGGCAATGAAGCACAGCGAAATTACCAGCCTGAGTTGATGTGGTTGTTAAGTTGTTATTATGTCAACATATGGTATTTTTAATTTTTTGAAATATCGTCCTAATACACTTTCCTGGATTGTAGCGGTGCAACTAAAAGACATTCCCATCCGCAAGAGAAGGCCAACGAGCGTTGCATCCCCCCAACTCTCCAAAAACCACCCTGCTTTTTTATCTTCAGGTTGTTGCCAACTATAATAATAGAAATCTCGATGTTTAACGTGATTAATAACTCCAAAATCTTGGATCGCAATGGCGTCCAATTGTTCTTCTTTGGGGACAGAATTCTTCTCATACCATGTTATAATTTCGTGGAGAGTATCTTTGTAATTAGCTTTAGTTTTTTGAGTAAACAAAAAAAATGGAATTTGCCTAGATGCCTCAATGACATGTGGTGGCTTCGTCTGCGGCAGTAAGATTGGACCTTTAACTCTACGCATTTTTTTTACGCTTACACATTGTTCTAATGCGCGTGTAACCTCTGAGGCAATAGACAGGTCAGCCTTTACTTCTAATGCCCAATCAACACCATCAGCCAGTAGAAGCTGAAATTTCTGGTGCGAGTCAATAAGATGGGGATGGACAGGGTTCACTAATACACAATCTATAGAAGCAGATGGATCATTACCGTATGAGTCATGAATCTTTCCTTTAACTATACGATATGGATTTGGGAAAAAACGGGAGAGAAAATTTTGAAAAGCATGTTCGCGAAAATCAGCTATTTCTTGCGAAGTTCCTTTCCCTAAAGTAGAGGCTTTTTTGAAATCCCTTGAAAGGGTCTCTGCTTCATCTTTTAGTATCTCAATGAGTTTATCCAAATACTTTTCCTCTCTGGCCACTTAACGATGGAAATAACCCGCATGTGAACAGCGAAGCTGTGAACATGTTGGGTTCATTGACTGGTTATGCGCTTGATTTTAATTCTTTTTCATACTCAATGATTGCATCATTAAACAGTTTTATAATTGGTTCTATTTCCTCAAGTGTTGCTTTTTCTGTATGTTTTAATTCGTCCTTGGGAATTGCTCTTAGTTCATCAAACTTCTTTAATCCTTTACGACACCAGTCAATACCTTGGTCATATTTCTCAAGAATTCCGCCTCGCAAAAATGCAATCTGATAATAAGCACTAATAAAAAACTCAGTTAGCTTGATACAGGACTCATATGATAATTGTGAATCCTTCAATAAAACAGCCAATTCTTTTTGGTTAAGAGGAACCTTCTTTATTTCTTCAATCAACCTATCCCTAAAAGAACAACCATTATTGTAAAGAGTTAAGGAAAATTGGTAGAGTAGTAAATTGATATCATGAATTATTTCTCTCAATGGAATATAATTATTTTGAATCAAATTACAGTTTTCGGACACATCAATAAAAGCTTCGAATGCTAATTTATCATCTATAAATTTATCTATTATAGCTTCGATAACTACATTATCTAATTTATTCCAATAGTTATGTCTCATAAACCAAGATTTAAATTCTTCTTTTGTCTTATTTTTGTAAAAAGGTTTTTTTAAAATACCCATATTGTTGCTCCCAAATTAATTTTCGCATAACTTAATTATTATATTGATTCATCAAAATATCTAAATTTTAAAGAAATGAGCGCAAATTTTATCTTGAAATAACGCCTATTGCCGTCAAACCCAGTTTTCCATCTCCAGGTCTTTTATTCTTTTGAATTTCCTCGTATTATTCGTGACAAGTGTTAGGTCTTTGGATTGAGCGTGCGCGGCAATGAGGAGGTCCATGGGACCGATGACGATACCGCGTGCCTCAAGGTCCGAGCGAATGTGGCCGTAGTGCTGGGCCGCGGCTTGGTCGAAATCCAGTATGCGAAAAGGCGTGAGGAATTCAAGGAGTGCCAGTCTGTTTCTCTCCCGGTACGCGCTCTTTGCGACGCCGTGTTCGAGTTCCGCGAGAGTTATCGTGGAAATACAGATGTCTTCAATGGGCTCGCTCTGGATTTTTTCGATCACCTTTGCAGGCTGTTTCTTGATGACATAGATACAGATGTTCGTGTCCAGGAGGTATTTCACTCCAAAGACTCCCTGTTCTGCGAAGTCCCCTGGCTGCGCCCGGTACCCATGAAGTCGTCAGTGAACTTGTTCAGGCTATCGAAGAAGGGCTTCCATGGCTCGTCTTTTGGTATGAGCATGACGACACCACCGATCTTCTTGATGAACACTTCCTTGCCGGAAAAGGCGTATTCTTTAGGCAAACGGACGGCTTGGCTTCGACCATTGACGAATAATTTTGCAGTATCCATTGAGTGGCCTCCTCTTGATATATACTTCAATATATATCAAGTCTGGTTCAACGTCAACCTCGGACCTGCATTATTCCTGTTCCACCTTCTTCAATTCTCCACTTCTATCCTTGGTAGGTATAGTTTTGGGT
>CAZDAB010000566.1:0-2557 GCA_964502855.1 uncultured Desulfobacteraceae bacterium
AATAGACAAAACTGGAAAACATCGCAGGGCGTTGTCTAAAAATTGAAAAGTCAGATTCAAACAAAAAGCATAAGGCATCTTATTATCGCCCCCGACGGTTCGGCCTGCTAAATATACCAGCCGGTCGAACCGGGGGCACCTCAAACAAAAGAGCTGCAGGACTCATTATGATAGGATTGGCATGCACGATCATCGCTATGTTATTCATAGCTCCCGGAATACCTGCCCGGGATATCGAACGACAAGAGCAAACACTTAATTTGGAGGTATTAACATGAGAGAAAAATATTGCAAACTTTCGATTTTTGTTTTCACGGTCACAACTGTTCTTTTACTTGGCTTTTTCATGCTCACAACCACGCAGGCATTTGCTGATAATGGGTACAAAGGAAAAAACAAACAGAAAGAATGGCAAAAACAGAAAGGACAGGACAAGGAATATCGAAAACACCCAGGCGAAATGAAGCGAGAAGGTCGCAAACATTACGAGGATCAGGGTCGTCGTGACTACAAAAAACGTTCGGGTTACAACGAGCATCGTGGATACAGAGAACGTCCCTATGACAACCGTCGTCATTACGAGCACTATGATCAATCGGTATGATTATCACGGCCATTGGCGCTCCTGGGATCAATGGGACATGTACGCAAAAAAACATCCACAAATATACAAACATGGAACATATTACCGCGAAGGTTCGCATTTAATGTTCAGGTTTTGCGAACCTGGGACCGGTAACTATTTCTTCTTTTCAATCGGAAGGTAGATAGTTTGGCCAATTACATAAATTAATTGGATTCATTAGAATTTAAAGGCATAATATTTCGGCATGGTTTTTACCGAGCCACGGCAAGCTTGTTATATTAATGCTGTTCAAGGACCCGCAGGGGCGAGCCACTGTGCGGGGTGATGAGTTCAGCGCTCGACATAGGACATTTTCAAAAACTTTGTCCCAAGTCGAGCCCTGACTCTGTTACTTTATTTTGTACCCGTGTTAAAGATTGTCAGCTAAAAACTACTAATTTAAGGAGAATTCACTATGAAGAGAATTTGTAGAACCCTGGTCGTATTCATTTTATCTGCTTTTCTTCTTTTAACCACTGCACCTGTAACGTCGGCACAAATGGCTGGACCGTTTTATGTGGGTGTATTTGGGGGCTTTGTGATGCCCGATGACCTGCGGTGGGATTGGGGTTACGACGAATGGGGCTATGACCATTGGGGTTACGACGAAAGACTCGATGACAGCTGGGCCGCCGGAGTCAAAGTAGGTTACATAATTCCTCATATCAACTACTTAGCTGTCGAATTGGAGTATACCTATCTGGCAAAACAGGATTACGACTATGCAGGGTTTTATGGTGATGAAAGGTATAGCTACGACGGTAATTTTAGTGCACATAACCTGATGACAAACCTCCTGTTCCGTTATCCCCCAGGAAAGATCCATCCCTATGTGGGATTCGGCATTGGTTTATCAAGGGCTACTATTGAAGAAAATGATATATCCGAAAGCAATGGTGAGGTTCTTTCATATCACTTTGACGAAGATGACACTGCCTTCGCAGGTCAGTTTATCGTCGGTATGAATTTCGAAATCATGGCGAACTTGTCTGCCGACATTACTTACAAATATTTTTACAGCGAATATGAAATAGAGGATTGGGATGCTGAAGCGAACAATCACATGTTCACATTGGGCGTAAATTATCACTTTTAGGAAAAGAGGGACATCCTTTAATCTTAGGGGACGTTGATGCAGAACGTGCCTTAAACCTATTTTATCTCTATTTGAGGTGCCAAATTGGCACCTCAAATCCTCCATCTCTTTTTTAGACAATTCAAAAAGAATATCCTTAAAACCTTTTTAAAAAAACGCCTCCGCAGGCGTGAGCAAAAATTCTTCCAACGGGATCCCCTGGCTGCCGACAAGAAGTTTTTTTGCGGCAGGAAACTGTTTTGAGAATTCGGCAATCCCTGGTATTCTCATTTTATGTGCCGTGGGTTTACTCTCGATGGCAATCAATTCGTTTGCCCTGGACAGAACAAAATCAAGCTCTCGATTACGACCGGCCCAGTAAAACAGATCCATGTTCTTTCCGATGACAGAATTGAAAAGCACAGATCATTACAAATTGTCGTAAGCCTTCTTGAAATCATCAAAAAAACATTGGCAACCGGTATCAAAATTAATACCCTTTGTTAAAATCGATAATCCCGATTGCATTCAGCAGGTGGATGAAAATTTATGAGAAATTACAATATTAAAATTTCACGCAAAGCAAGTAAATATATAATACCACTCCTGTTATTTTATGGTATTGCTGCGGGTTGTTCGGAAACAACCCAAACCTCTGCGCAGGTCACTTTGGTTAAGATACCGTTGGGTCATGCTAAAAAAGCACCAAAAAATAAACCGGTTAGAACACCTGCCCATACGAATTATCTTCCCAAAACACTAGGGGATCTGAGTCTTTACCACGTTATTCAAAATCAAGAAGCTACCAGTATTATTGATAAAATGCATGGCAAAACGCTGGATGATTGCAAAAATTA
>CAZDAB010000567.1:0-2556 GCA_964502855.1 uncultured Desulfobacteraceae bacterium
TGCACGCCTTGAATTTGAACTTTTTACAAAACCGTCTAAATCGGACTTTTTACGAAACCGTCTTCTTTATTTTGAAAAGATTTAAAATTGTTCCAAATATTCTTGAAGTGTTATTCTGTTTCTCTCATTCAATTGTGGGCAATCCTCAGGCCTCTTTTTCCCCTCAGTTACCAATAAGGCAAACACCATACACGTGGGCTGACCGCATTCTTTGCAGTTCGTTTTGGGCAATAGTTTGAGAATATTTAGGATACCAGGTTTCTGTGCGACCGAGAAACTTGGTTTTATCTGGTCGCGTCTTTTCCAGGTGTCATTAATTTCCTGCTTAAGCCATTCCAGTATGTTGTCTGCCTCAGCCGTATCTTTTACGATATTTATTGCGATTTCTTGGGAATAAATAGTGATGAGTTTTCCGTTGAATTTTAGCGTCAGTGAAGGGGGCTCCGTAATATACTGATGTCCCCTGAGCACCGTATTTAGATAGGGAAGTACATCACTTATATTCTCATCAAGATAAGCAACACACCTGAGATGTTTCGCACTTGGGTTGGGTGGCCGGCGGAATTCCTTTCGATAGTGTTTTAACATCATATAACAGCTCTATAGGAAATATTTTTTGTTGTTATTTTAAATTATTCCTATTAAATAAAAATAAGTCAAATTAATAATATTAATATATTTAATTAGAGTTCCTTATTTTAAATGGAGTGGCAACAAATCATAGGATTTTATTATGTGGCCAAACTTGGCAGCTTTACCAAAGCTGCTGATGCGACGTTTCGGACCCAGTCCGCCCTGAGTCAACAGATTAAGAACCTTGAAAAAGAATTGGAATGCCGGCTCCTGGAAAGGATCGGCAAGCGCAAGTTGCGTTTAACCTCGGCCGGTCAAAAGTTTTTTAAATTTTCAGAGACAAGTCTAAAACGATACGAATCCCTTGCTGAAGAACTTAATGAGTTAAAAGGATTACAAAAGGGCCTGTTGAGGATGGCCGCGCCGTTCACAACGCTCTACCACTTGGTTCCATTTGCGCTGAAAACTTATATCACCCAATTTCCAAATGTTGAGCTGACCATCCTGGATCGGTCACAGTACAATATTCTCGATTTGATAAAAAATGGGGATATCGATTTTGGGTTGGTACTGGAATCCAATGTTCCAAAAGATCTCACATCGCTCCGCTGGAAAAAGGTAAGAACCGTTTTGATGACACCCTTAAACCATGCCTTGGCCAAAGCTAAAAGAGTCACATTGGAACAAATTGGAAAATATCCCCTGATTTTACCCCCCATAAATCTAAAATACCGGAGTAACCTGGAAGATAAGTTTCAAAAATTGGGTATTGATTACCACGTCATCATGGAATCTTCTAATGTTGAGTTAAGCTCTCTGTATGTGGAGATGGGACTCGGGATATCCTTTGCGACCATCGTGACGGACTTGCCGGAATTGAAAAAGAGAAAGTTGGAGTTTTTGTCAATGGATCATTTGTTTAGACCGGATTATATCGCGGTGGTTATGAGAAAGGACAAGACTCTGACATCATACAAGACCGCCTTTATTGAAATTCTATTCGGAGAAACACCCGCAAATAATGCTGCATAAACCGGGTTTCCCTGTCATAATTCCAGTATTGTTTTGCTTCTTCATATGGTGAATTGATTATGAGCTGGTCTATGGTTGATTTCATAGTACGTCCTCTGGCGGAATGATGCTTTCAAGCGCGGAAATCAAAGATGGGAGATCATTCTGAACGGTTTCCCAGACGATTACCATATCAACGCCATCATAATCATGGATCATAACATTACGCATACCGACCATTTCATACCACGGCAAATTTTGGAAAGCGCTTTTTGTTTCCTCAGAAATTCGACGCGCAGCCTCTCCTATAATCTCAAGCCGCCGAATAACGGCATCCTGGCATTGAAGATCATTCAGAAACTCTTCTTTGGTTTTTTTACCAACATAAGTTATAGCGAGCTTGGCGGCTTCCAAAATGTCAAGGATATATGCTTTATCACGTTGCATAGACAGCCTCTGCTGATTTTAAAATAGCATTTCGGCGCAAGTAATTCCGGCTGGATTCAATGCCGCGGCGACTGATAATGTCCACATTGCGGCCAAATATATCTTTGAGTTCGCTTTCCATATTGACAAGATCAAACAAAGTGTGTTTGGCATTTTCGTCAAAAGTAACAAGTACATCAATGTCACTGTCGGAACAGAACTCCGCCCTAAGTACTGAGCCGAATAAATAAAACTCACGTATTCCCCACTTTTTACAAAACTCGGCAATCTTTTCCTTTGGGATATGGATTTGTATTTTTCCCATCAGTCAATCTCCATAATTTTTAAGCCTTCTATGCCGCGATCATCCACAATCTTACCAGCGATGCGCCGGTTGTCTCCTATTTCAAACGGCAAGGATAGCCACTCCCAATGGGATTTTTTTGAGTATCCCAGCATTTTTGTTACTTATGATTCACCATCAATTATAATTTTTACGTCAGCAGGGTTTCTGGATACCGCCCATTTCCAGTTCCCAAAACCGCC
>CAZDAB010000568.1:0-2554 GCA_964502855.1 uncultured Desulfobacteraceae bacterium
TTCATATCTGAAAGAAAACTGAATCCTTTTCCGTCCCCGAAAAAAGAAGGGGCCTTGCCGACCATGACCTGGTTGTCTTCCGGTCTGTATATCCATAACCGATTGCCATCCGTTATTATGATCTGGCGGTCGGGCGTTTCATATTCCCATCTCATTTTGTCGGGGCGTTTGAAAAAGGCTTTCCCCGATGCGCTGTCTGTTATTTCCATAGCTTTTATTGTTGAAGCTTGAAAAAAGTTGGTTGAAAAGCCTGAAACCGCATACCGTGTTTCCACCTTCTTCATGATATCATCCGGAGAAAGATCCGATACATTTGGCGATAAATTTAATCTTTGAGATAAATTCTGGCTTAATACTGCCGGGCTGAAGAAAAAGCAAATAAACAAAATTAGAGTTACTTTAAATTTCATTAAAAGTTCTCCTAAAATCATTGAAAAACCATAAAATATAACCGCGGATACACACGAATACATACGAATTTAAAAATAACACAATGTTCACAGAATGCATTTTTTTTAAAATATCCATTTGTGTTTATTTGTGTTTATTTGTGTCCATTTGCGGTGAAATTAAACCACGAATGAACACGAATCTAAAAACAACAGCGTACTATAATTTAAGGCATAACTCCGTATTTTTTTAGCTTTTTATGAAGGGTTTTTCTGGTTATGCCCAAACGGCGTGCAGCTTCGCTTTTGTTGCCGGCGACAGATTCCAGGGTGCGCAAAATAGTGGCCTTCTCAACCTGTTCAAGAGTTATATTATTATCTCCTTCTACAAAAACAGGCAAAGGTTCGTCAGGTCGCCGGGAGATATTTTGAATGATGGTAAAATCTTTATCATCAAGATAGTCTGTACGAGCAAGCACGACAGCTCTTTCAACCGCATTCATCAGTTCTCGAACATTGCCGGGCCAGTCATACCGGATAAGCCGATCCATTGCAACGGGAGTGAACCCCTTTATCTCTTTTCGGTTCTTTACAGCAAACATTTTCAGAAAATGCTGGGCAAGCAACGGAATATCCTCTATTCTTTTTCTTAAAGGGGGAATTTCCAGGCTGACAACATTTAACCGATAGTAAAGATCTTCACGGAAAATCCCTTGAGTTTTAAGCTCCAGAAGATTTTTGTTTGTGGCCGCAATTACCCTTACATCCACTTTAAGTACCTTTTCTCCGCCCACACGGGTAAATTCTCTTTCCTGTAACACCCGCAGCAGTTTTACCTGCATGGTCAGGGGCATTTCACTGACCTCGTCCAGGAAAAGACTCCCCCCGTGGGCCTGATAAAAACGACCTTCCTTTCTGCGGTCAGCACCGGTAAAAGCCCCTTTTTCATGTCCAAAAAGTTCTGATTCAAGCAGGGTTTCAGTAATGGCGGCACAGTTAATCTTAATAAAAGGCCCGTCTTTTCTGGGGCTGTTAAAATGGATTATCCCTGCAATTAATTCCTTACCCGTTCCGGACTCGCCGGTAATCATAACGGTTGCTTCGGAATGAGCCACATGAGCCACTGTTTCCAGAAGGTTTGTCATGGCCGGGCTGCGACCAATGATATTCTGCATGTCGAAATGCTTCCCGAGGTTTTCCTTTAAAATCCGGTTTTCCTCTTTTAGTCGGATGTGCTCCATGGCCCTTTCAAGAGTAAGGCGCAGCTTGTCGAAATCAAGCGGTTTTGTAAGATAGTCGTAAGCCCCTTTTTTCAAAGCCTCAATAGCGGTTTCAACAGATGAATAGGCAGTCATTATGGTTACCGGTATGGCAGGGTTTAAGGCCTTTATCCTCTCAAGCGCTTCGAGGCCTGAAACCTTCAGCATTCTAACATCCATCAAGACAAGATCAAAGGGGCGTTCCTGGACCTTCCGGATGGCTGTTGATCCGTCATCCGCCTCAACAGTATCATATCCCCATCCCCCGATAAGGGTTCGCAGCATGGTTCGATGAGTGTTGTCATCATCAACGATCAATACAGACGGTTTGTTTTTCATGGGTTTTCTATGGCTTATTTGTAAATTTGTGCATTTTGTGGCAAAACTTTTTAAATTCTGCCACTAAGGCACCAAGGCACGAAGAAAGAATAATAAATATATCCTTCGTGTCTTTGTTTCTTGGTGGCAAATATTTTTGGTTCCGGTTTGTCCGGGTTAGGTATAAGGTAATAATATCGTGACCGTGGTCCCTTGGTCTAACCTGCTATCCATCTTTATCTCGCCGTCGTGGGCCTCAATGATATTGTGGGCAATTGCAAGTCCGAGGCCTGTCCCTGATGCTTTGGTCGTAAAGTAGGGATCAAATATGTGTGTCAGATCATCTTCGCTGATACCGGTACCGGTATCTTGAACCCGGATTTCTATCCCATTTTTTTCTTCATTCTTTAAAAGCCATACATTGAGATTCCCGCCGTTTTTCATTGATTCGATGGCATTAAGATATAGGTTCAGAAAAACCTGGTTGATCCTGTCCGGATCAACAAGAATTTCATCTATTTCGGAATCAAGATGGGTTTGAATCTTAATGTTTGCCTCAGAAGTCTGTCTTTCTATCAGCTTGAGAGA
>CAZDAB010000569.1:0-2553 GCA_964502855.1 uncultured Desulfobacteraceae bacterium
AAACCGTTACCGAACTTCAAGCAAAGCTGAAAACCGAGCACACGAAAAACGAACAAATGATAACAAATTTAAACGAAACAATAAAAAAATCACAAAATAAAGATAGAACTATCGTAGCTTTGAGGACAAGATTAGAAGAAGATCACAAATCAAAAAAAGAAGTATCGGTACAGAAGGAATCAAATACAGGTGTTTCTGGTATAGGGAAAAAAAATATAAAAGTGGGCAACACTGATTCAAGTGCAAAAAATAGGAGAATCATTTTTAAAGTTCAGATTCTTATGTCAAAAACCTCCCTAAAAAGAAATTCTTCACGATTTAAGGGCCTAAAAAATGTATGGGAATATAAACACAACGGACTGTATAAATATACTATAGGAAACAAAAAAGACTTAAAATCAGCAATTGCATTGCAGTCGGAATTGCGCAAGAAAGGATTTGGCGATGCTTTTGTGGTTACTTTCCAAAATGGAAAAAGGACGCCCATGAAAATTGTTATAGACGCAAATAAGAAAAAACTGGTGTCAAAGCTTGGATTGTGAATTAATGTTTGACAATTAAGTCGCTATGATTTTGTAGAATCAATATAGGCAGAGCATGGCGAATTGAATATGAAGGTGCATTATATCATTCAACGTCCCGAGGGAATGACGGACAGGATAATTATTCGCCTTTGCCGGAATACCCTGCAGATTGTTGGAGTGAAAAGAAAATTCCGGCCCGCGGGACTGCAGGGATAAAAGGCGAGGTGAAACGAAGATCCCGTTGTCGGGGGGATCTACGGCATCCTCGACTTTTGCAACGTTAGGGTTTATTTCAAAGCAATGGCCTTCTCAGGACATATTTCCTGACAGCAAAAACAGGTAATGCACGTGTCAGCATCCACTTTGGGTATATCCTCATCCATGAAAAGGGCCGACACCGGACACTGATCAATACATGCACCACAGGCAGTGCACAACTCCGGATCAACCTGGGGTCGCAACAGGGTTCGATCAAGGAGCATTCCCTGTACGGTCTGATTGTGCATAATGGCTTCCCCGCCGATGGGCGGTATTTTGAAATCAGGCAGTGGCTTCAGTTCCCCAAGTATTTCAATATGTTTGAGATCATAGTCCCCCAACCCCGCTTCCTTTGCCTTCTGAAGGAATCGCAGCAGACCCGGTTTACATCCCATCAGAGTAGCAATAACCGCATCCAGTGCTACACCATTGTCGGAGGCCAAAATCAGACCGATGTCTCTTAGATCTGGTGATGCCGGGCCGTTGCCTTCCATGCCAACCACGGCATCCACAATAAAAAGGTCGGGTACCCGGAGTTGAAAAACATCCACAAGCATTTCATGGAAACGCTGCGGACTCCCTGCAACCTTGTGCAGCTTGGCCTTCTGTGCACCAGGTAAAAATCCGTAACTGTTTTTGATGGCACCGGTGATAACCGTTAGTCCGTGGGTTTTGAATTTCGGCAGACTAATGATGATATCGGCGTCCACCACTGCCTTAGAGAGACTCACCCAAGGTAAAAAATCGGGATTGAAATCGACCTTCACAGAATCATTCCCGATATTCTCGTAATGACCGCCGGCTGCGTCCATCAATCCTGTTTTTTCAAAGCTCTCCTCGTTTGCTCCATAGCTGAATAGTCCGGGATTGTCTCCCACAATGATGGAAGCAGGTTCCATGGTTTCTATTTTTTCCACCACAGCTTTCAGTACTGAGGGATGAGTAACGATGCCTTCATTCCAGTGGGAAGCCCGGAGAACATTCGGTTTTATTAATACGCGTTTATCCTGCAATTTCAATGAAAAGTGTTCAAAAGCCCTGTCCACGGCCTGACGGACATTCTCATAGCTCGCAGGATGAATCATTACTTTGGTCATGATGTTACCCTTTCTTTTGGTTTTGCTGCAGCATTTATGAACCTTGCAACGACATCTCTTTTCTATACCTCGTTTAAAAGCTTAAGTCCAGGATAGCTGCCGAAAAATATACGCCACAAGAAAGGGCAAGAAGTAACAAAACAACCCATTTTACAAAAATTTGTAAGTTCGATGTCTTTTTCTTTTTGGGTTTCATTTCAAGCGTAAAAAGCCTTTGATTTCATTTGCCTGTCGGAATGCACGTTCCAATTTACGTGTATTTGAAAGACGCATGGAAGATTCAGCGGCTTCAAATGGTTGTTCTTTTTTACAGAATGGGTGACACCAATATCTCGGATCCCGGCCAAATTTGCGTTGAGATCAATTATGTGATACCTGATATATACAGATATTTCATAATTGACGGCTTCGTAAAAAGTCCAATTTCTGCGTTGCGCTTCATTTCGTGTTCACTGCGGCGTATATAAGTACTCCTTATTCCAAGAAAGTCGCGACGCCTTGAACTTGAACTTTTTACTTTGTTGTCTCAATTTTGACTTTTTACGAGTTCATCATAATTTAATGTGGTTGTTTTTAATAGACAGTTATCGGAGAGGAGAAATGAAAATGCCGGCTTACGAAAACCTTTTCAAACCTTTAAAACTGGATGGTCTGAGATTGAAAAATCGTATTAC
>CAZDAB010000570.1:0-2543 GCA_964502855.1 uncultured Desulfobacteraceae bacterium
TTGAAACAGCATTTGATACGCCGATAATTGTATGATTTTTTCTGCATAACAAATTGGCTAAAGTTTTTCTGGTTCGCTTCTTAAACTCCCCGATTCTATGAACCACGGAATATATTTTTTTTATTGAAGAAAATATATTGACAAAGATAGCTATGTAAAACGCCTTGTAACGGTGAGATATAATGACATCAATTTCGTATGAACGAATTACCCTGATGACTTTTCTAATAAGGTCAAACCTGGTACCCTTAATTTTGCCTTTGTCATAGAAAATATAGGTAATATTTTTAGAATCAAATAGAAAGTCGGGCCTTCCCCCTTGCAGTACCACAACAACATTGTAAAATTGACTGGTGTCCAACGCTTTTAGATAGGTGAGGTTTATATCGCTAGGATTGTCATTGTATCTATAAATGATATGAAGAATATTTATTTTTTTCATTATCTAACACCTCATATTTTTTTCAAATGAGGAGGGGGTATACCCATTCACCTTTAGGCGAAAATATTTTTAACAAAGATTTTCCCTGGTAGCACATTAGCCCCAATCCAGAAAAATCACACTAAAAAAGCAAAACATCTATCAGAACCAAAGTCAATAACTTCTAGTCATTTTTGAATAAGCGGGAATCACCGCTTAACTGATGTTTACGTCAATCGATTCTCCCTCCTGTTGACTTATTTTTGAAAAATGCTAAATAGATTTTATAACTCTTTCTTATTAGATGAAAAATGAAATTTGCATTTTGCCTGTTTAAATATTTTCCCTTTGGAGGGCTGCAGCGGGGATTCCTGCAGCTTGCCGAAGTATGTATATCACGGGGTCATCAAGTAGATGTATATACCGGTTCATGGGTAGGAGAGCAACCAGACAATCTGCACGTTTCTATTATCCCAAATAAAGGCGTTACCAACCACCGGCGATATAAATCTTTTGCCGAACGACTTGATAAGTATGTAAGAGCCAAACCTTATGATGCAGTTGTGGGGTTTAACAAGATGCCCGGACTGGATGTGTATTTTGCATCAGACACCTGTTTTGCAACCCGGGCGTTAGAAAGAAGTTTTTTATATCGTTTATCAGGACGTTGTCGAACTTTAATGTTTCTGGAACGTGCGGTATTCGACAAACAGTCAAAAACCCAAATAATATTGATTTCCAATAGTGAAAAGAAATTCTATATGGATTATTATGGAACTTCCGAACAACGTTTTCACTCAGTGCCACCGGGAATTTCCAGGGACCGTCTGGCCCCTCCAAATGTTCCGAGAATTCGGGATGATTTTCGCAGTGAATTTGCTATTAAACCAAATCAACACGTCGTGTTGATGGTCGGTTCAGACTATAAGAGAAAGGGTGTCGATCGCGCAATAAAAGCCATATCAGCCTTGCCGCTCCACCTGAAAGAGAAAACCTTGCTGATGGTTGTGGGCAAAGGAAGAGTCAGGCCTTATCTCCGATTGGCAAAAAAACTGAGGGTTTCATCCCATGTAAAGTTTGTCGGAGAACGAGGCGATGTAACACGTTTTTTAGTTGGATCAGACCTTTTATTGCACCCTGCTTATCAGGAAAATACCGGAACGGTTTTAATTGAAGCCATGTCAGCCGGACTGCCGGTTCTGGCAACCGATAATTGCGGCTACAGTTTTCATGTGGATCGGGCCGGTGCGGGAAAACTGGTGCCTTCGCCCTTCAGGCAAGAAACTCTTAACCATATGCTGGTTTCGATGCTGACTTCTGAAGACAAAGATCAATGGGGTCTCAACGGAAAAAAATATGTTGAAGAAACAGATGTATACAGCAGGCATGAAAAGGCGGCAGATATAATTGAGATGGTGGTAGCATGATAGTTCTACCCAAATCCTGGGAAGCAGTACTTTATCAAGACAACGCTTTCCGGAGGCAGGTAAAAAAAACGCGACATCCCATAATTAAGGAGCCTTCCTGAATACTTTTTGCCTGTAGATGAAACATGTCCCACATAGCATGAAAAATTTTAGGATGCTTTAATAAATGAAAAAAGATCTGATGCTTTCTGTCATTATTCCTGTTTACAATGAGGAAAAAACCATTATAGACATCATTGAAAGAGTACGTTCGGTTAACCTCCCCAAGGAAATTATTGTAGTTAACGACTGTTCAACCGATAGAACAAAAGGGTTGCTTGACAACTACCCGAAAAACGAACTTATTAAGGTTATTCATCATAATGCCAATCTGGGCAAAGGTTCGGCGATTCGGACTGCTCAGCAACTCCTCACGGGAGATCTGCTGATCATTCAAGATGCTGATCTGGAATATGATCCTTCAGAATATCCCAAGCTATATAAATTTTTTGTTGAAAAAAATGCCGATGCCGTTTATGGCAGCCGATATTCGGGCAATGAAGTTATGGTGGATAGTTTTGTCCATTACTATGGAAATAAATTGCTAACATTGTTTTCCAATATCCTTACCAATCTGCACCTTACAGACATGGAAACCTGCTACAAAATGATCAGAACAGACATCTTAAAGAAAGTAAATATCGAATGTCACTGCT
>CAZDAB010000571.1:0-2538 GCA_964502855.1 uncultured Desulfobacteraceae bacterium
CTACCAGTATTATTGATAAAATGCATGGCAAAACGCTGGATGATTGCAAAAATTACATTGCCCATTATGGGAACGATCCATCAAAAAATATCCTTTACGTAAGTGTTTATGAAAATGCTGAAACGGCGAAAACAAACTTGAAGAATATGGCCATGAAAATGGCAAATGGATCCTCTGTCTTTTCGCCGGTAACACATACTAAAATGGGGGAAACGGTTTATTTTGAAACAGAGGGAATGGGGCTCAAGCATTATTTTTATCGTATGGATAATATCTTAATATGGTGGCAGGTTGAACCGGATTACGCTGAAACAACATACAACGATTTGCTTAAATTTGACTTTAAAGGTCTGAATAACCGGGTAACCCCATAACAAAATGGGCGACCCTTTTGGATCGGCCCATGCAAAGGGTGTGAAGATAGGTTCATTATCCCACAAAGCCCCTGCTAAGATAAGGAGTATTGAAAAAGGTAAAAATGAAAAATATATCAAAATATATCCGGGGGATTTGTTTTGGACTTCTATGGGTGTCATTGATGACCGGATGCGCTTCTTATCCCCACAAGACGCTTTCTTTGGACACGCATCTGGTTCAGGTAACCCGTAGTGTCCAGCGTGCCGTAGTCAAGATCACTACCTATGATGCTGAAAAGAAACGGATGGGTATGGGAAGCGGCTTTTTTGTGGATAAAGACGGGGGGTTGATTACCAATTATCATGTTCTGGATGGGGCTTACGCGGCAGATGTCAAAACCTACGACGGGCGTGAATATCAGATTCAACGGGTGTTGGCATATAACAAAACCGCCGATCTGATTAAAGTAAAAATAAAAATTCCCGAAAAATCGGTTCACCGGATAGAGGTGACCCCTGATGTTCCCGAAATCGCCGAGCGGATCCTCGTGGTCGGCAGCCCTCTGGGGCTTGATCAAACGGTCAGCGTAGGCATTGTTTCAGCCGTGCGGGAGTTTCCCAAAATCGGTAAAATTTTCCAGATGTCCGCCCCGGCATCTCTCGGCTCCAGCGGAAGCCCCGTGATCAATATGGACGGAAAGGTCATCGGGGTTGTCTCTTTTATTGTGGAACCCGGCCAAAATCTAAATTTTGCCGTGGCCGGGCAAAGTATATTGGACTTAAAGGATGAAAAAACCGTAATGACCTTACCGGAGTGGACTTACCGTGTCAGCACTCAAAAGCCCGGATTGGCTGCCAAGCTGTGTAAAAAGGGCTTTGAATTCTCTGTTCAGGGAAAATATAAAAAAGCGTTGGAGTATTACCAGGAAGCTGCCGAAAAAAGTCCGGAAGATGCCGAATCCTGGTATGGCCTGGGAAGCTGCTATGTGGGCCTTAAGCAGCCGCCCGAAGCCATCAAGGCATTTAAGGAGGCCATACGAACGAGTCCGGACAAAACCAAGGCGCACTACTATCTCGGGGAATACTATCAAAGCCTGGACCGGTACAAAGAAGCCATTGAATCTTATCAAAGGGCGCTCGAAATCAACCGGGACTACGGTCCGGCATATATGGGCCTGGCTGAAATATACAGCGTACAGAAGCGGATAAACGACGAGAAAGAAGCCATTGAGCAGCTGGTACGGATTCATCCGGATTATGCTTCGTCCCATTATAACATCGGGATCACCTACGGAAAGCTGGGACGGTATGAGGACGCTATCGACGCCTTTAAACGGGCTCTGGAAATCGATCCCGAAATACCCGAGGCATATTATCACATAGGGATTATTTACGGTAATCTTGGCAAGTTAAAGGAGGAAGTCGCGGCCTACAAGCAGGCAATTCGCATGGCCCCTGATTTTGTACCGGCCCACTTTAATATGGGAGTCTTCTATCTCCATGCGGGCCGGAAAGATGCCGCCCTTGAAGAATATAAAATACTCAAGAAATTGAACCGGAAAACCGCAGACAAACTTTTTGATATGATCTACAAATAATCTTGTTTGTTGTCATGGGGTCAGGGCTTGCCCGCCTCCGACGGGTTCAGGGGTCAGGATTGTCAGTGTCTTAGGGGTCGTTGATGCAGAACGTGCCTTAACTCCTCATGATTTTTTGCGGTATGCCCTTTGTTTTTCCTTTGAGGTCCGGGTTTCAGCCTTCTTTCGTGCTTTAATGATTTCATCCATCCCTCACAACTCTCTGAAGAACTTCATAACGGCGTCAATCTCTTCCTGGGGGGATTTCAGGGACGCCCCTCAAATTATAAGTTTCGGCCTTAACCATTTGATTTATTTGTTATACATAATACCGGATATTGTGTTTATCTTATCTAAAAATACATTTTTTGGTGACATCATTGACTATATTGACTTAAGCCACCATCCCATCATCCGGTCTTATCCAAGACATAGCTCATCCAAACATCCCCGGATCCTGTTCTGGATACAGACGTTGAAAAGTCACATACCTTGAACCCCAAGGTGTCGAACACTTCCCGGGCCTTTGGGTCCTCCCACAAATAAAAAATTCTTCCATATGAACCTATTCGATATCTTTTCTCTTCAAACGCATTGAATCCGAG
>CAZDAB010000572.1:0-2538 GCA_964502855.1 uncultured Desulfobacteraceae bacterium
CCTGTTATTTACTTCAATGCTTCAATAATCCTATCCACAATTTCTTCTTCGGTCATTGTATTAATTCGCCGACGGCCTATCACTTTGGTCTTGATCTTGTTTTCCGATATGAATTCTCTAAATTCGCGTCTGTTCAAAGGTTCTAAATGCTTCTTTAATTTTTTCTTGTTCCATTTAATTTCTTTCATTTTACTTCTCCTTTATACTGATATTCAAATTAAAAGATCTCCTTATATACTCGATGTTAGACCGGTTAAATCGGGTTTTTAATGGCTTTTTCTGTTATTATCAGGGTTCCGAATTGAATGTCCGAAACCCTGAATGTTTATTTAATCAACTCTGGAGATATTTTAAATTTGGGTGTTATGTAACCGCTTTCTATAAAAATATCTATTATTTTGATAAAAAATCCTTTTTTAATTATAAAAATTTGTTCTTCAGTAAGTTCCGCTACTGCTTCTTCAATAAAAAGCGGTGGTTTTTCATTACAATAGATCTGTAAAAGTGGTGTATAAAGCTCCATCATTATATAAGCCAAACTTCCTGCACCTGCGGTAAAACAGTTAGCCAGATCGTCTTTATGATTGGCTGATACTATAAAATTATATCCTTCCAACAATTTATTGACTTTTTTCCAAGTTGCCACGCCTTTCTTAAAAGATTCTTCCTTTGACATTTTACTTCTCCTTTATACTGATTAAACTTCCTCATCTTCAATAACTAATCCCCAGCCGTAATGATCAGATATTGCCATTATGATCTTATCATTATCCATCTTGGGTTTAACGGTGATGTCGATATTCTTTTCTTTTACATATTCCTTCAAGAACTTTCTTTGTTCTTGATAAGGTAATTCGTTAACAGTTTCGACGAATCCCTTTGCCACTAAATTCTCAAGAAAAGATAAATTTATTGTAGGCATCTTTAGCCTCTCTTTCTTATTGAGTCAGGGTTCTGCATGATGTAGCCAGAACCCTGAATGTTTACCTACCCATACATCTCAGTACTTATCTGAACATTTCCGAACTGTTTTTCAAGACTAAGAGCCTGCATAGCCGCATGGTTTGACATACAGCCAGCATCAAAAGTAATGGCAAGCTCATTATCCTTGCCCACCTTAATGTTGGAAATTCCTGATTGAACGAATAGACTGTCCCCATCTCTCTCAACCTTTTGGGAATTATGGGTTCGAACTTGATTCAAGACCTTCCGTGCTAATTCAGTTTGCTGCATTTTTCCTCACCTCCTTTCTCATTATTAGTATTTTTACATGAACCGCCCGGTTCACAGGGATTCCCTCACCCATCATATTCAGGCAGAATTTCACCCGCAGTCTCATATATGATCTTTATGGTTTCCATTAGAGACATAATGCGATCACCCATTTTTTTGATAATCATTGCAGGGTATTTAATTCCGGCCTTTTCTATTTCTGATAATAATTTAAACCAGAAATCCTTATCGTCTTTATGATCCTGAATTATAGTTGAATTTTTTAGAGTATAGCAACGACCACTGATTCCAAGAATTACAGAACATAATTCTGCCATTTGCTCCTCGTCAGTAATTTTGGATTCAGCGGATTCCTTTTTTTCTAATTCTTCAACCATAATTGCCGTTTTTGGATCTTGCGTAGATTCTTCAACATCTTCAGGTTTGATTTTTTTAGGTTCAAACTTGGGTTTTGTACCAACGGTAACGATAGTCATATCTCCTAATTTTGAAAGGTTTTTATTTACAACCTTTCCAATCTCTTCAATAGGTATTCCATCATCTTCCATTATTTTGATTATAGAAATTTTATCTTCAGAATCTTTTATCTTTGGGGCAAAGGCTTTATCTGTCCATTCCCTTGCCCCCTTTTTGGCAATTTTAATATACTTCTTACGATCGGGTGTCTCATTGTAGATATCATGCCATTTTTTAAGGGATATCTGACTACGACCAGTTTCTTTTTCAAGTTGATAGAAACTACTAAATTTTACCTCCCTAAATTTTAGTATTACCTGACCTTTTTCCCACATACCCATAAGGATATTGAGACGGGACCAGTAATAACCATCATAAGTGGCTTTTTTTATGGTCTGATCGATCCTGTCGAGATGGTCCTTGAGATCGTCAGTATGGACTTTATCGAATTTAATGATCTTGCGTTGCTCAAGCTCTTCCTTTGTCATCGCTAATTTCCTTGCCACCTAAATCACCTCCTTTTTGGTCTAATAGCCGCAACAAATACGGAGTAATGTTGGATACTTTTGTTTTTAATTATGTACGGCGTTGATGCTTTTGACCTCATAATCCCACGTACAACTGATCGAGCTGTCGTTTGTCCTGGTCGTGAAGTTGAATATCCATGAGTAAAAATTAAATATTCAATCCCTTCTTCTTGTGCTTCTTTTAAAGATTCCATCACTGTATCATACACAATATCCATCTTATCCCAAAAAGTAAGGCCTATCCAATTACCATTTTCATCATAGTCATCTGAGCCAAAATGAAAATCTATTTCTTTGTAATTTCCGAGTGATCTAAACCTTG
>CAZDAB010000573.1:0-2537 GCA_964502855.1 uncultured Desulfobacteraceae bacterium
TCAGAAATTTGAAAGGGTCGTTTTTTCAAAACGATTGAGCCGTTGTCGGCAAGCTTATACAGCTGCGGGGAAAATTCATTGCTGACAACGGTTATTTTTGCGCCGCAGTCAAGCAACGTCATTACCTTTCGTGTACCCACGGCACCACCGCCGACGACTAAACATTTTCGATTTCGGATATCAAGATTGACCGGATAATATCTCATGGCGTATCAAAACAAATACTATAACAGTTGCTACCCAGGTATAACAGACAGGAAGCATTTTTTTGTCATTCTTTTTTTTTGAGTGAGCCCTTGGTGTCTTGTTGGCGAAAATAAATAACATTTTCATATCAAAATAGCCATTCTAAAAAAAAATACAAGCGATATACGCAGTTTTATTGTAATATCAAACCATTGCCTTGGCCCGTTCCCGGATTAATAATACCTTGATCCGAACACGCAAGGTACACGTTTTTGACCGTTATTCCATGTTATTCTTTTTTGTCCTTGGGATAAATTATAAGCCGGTCTCCCGGATGGATCGGCTCGTTTATATCAATACGGTTCCAGATAATAAGCACGGCCAGGGGCACATCGAACTTCTCGGCTATAGAGGTTAAATTGTCCCCCTCTTTAATGACATAGATTCGATCCGTTTTGTCTGACTCATAATCCTTAACCCGTTTTTTATAACGCTCATTAAACCCCTTTTTCGCCCCTTTGGGAATGAGAATGGTATGGGTGCCTTCGGTAAGATAGTGTCCCCGAATTTCGGGATTAAGATCCTTGATCACTTTAAAATCCGTTCCGGAAGCCTTTGCGATCAGAGTGAGGGGAATTTCCTGGAAACAATCGACGGTGATCCGGTCGAATTCAAGCGCCGGGTAATAATCATCATCATTGAGATTAAATCCGAATTTAACCGGATCCAAAAGAATCAGCTTGACCGAAAGAATGCGGAATATGAATCGCTGGGTTTCCAGCGGAAGGTAGAGCCGATAATAATCCCGGGTGTGCTGCACCATAATTTCAGCAGTTAACCCTTCTTCACCCATATTATACGCGGCAGCGGCAAGGGTCCAGGATCCCATGGATTGGTAAAGCTCCTTAAAATAACGAATGGCAGCCCTGGTGGAGGAAAACAAGTTGCGCCTCTCATCGATACTTTCATCTATTATCAGCCCGTACTTTCGGCCGGTATCCGCCAGAAACTGCCAAAATCCAATGGCTCCCTTTCTGGAGCCCGCATGGGGACGAAGCGCACTTTCGGCAATGGCCAGGTACTTGAGATCCTCCGGCATGCGGTTTTCCTTCAACATTTTTTCAATATACGGCAGATATCGACGGGAACGTTTCAGCCAAAGAAGCACCTGAGGTCGATCCCAAATTGAAAGCAGAAGTTCTTTTTCAAATCTTTCCAGAACCTCTTGGTTTTCAAGGGGAACCCCCTCCCCGCAAAACGAGAGGGTGTCCATATTTTTAACGGAAGATACCAATGAAGCCAAGTCAATCGGTTGGGTCGAAGCACCGTACCCCTCAACAGCCAACAACAACACTGTCGCCAGAATCAGAAGAATCTTTGTTTTCATGCGCATTACCTCTTACCTAGACCGAGCGTTTCAAATTGTGACACAATCTCAATAATGATAATAAATTTTAATCATTTTAGCTGTCAAAAGTCAAATATTGACAAATCATCGTTAATATGCAAAATAAAGTCGACTTTTAATCGGGCCAAATCACAATCATAATAAAACCTAAGATGAGCGTTTCAAATTTTAAAAGGTAATCAAATATCTTTTATTTTTAATGAATTATCTTGATTTATATTTTTAAAATTTGAAACCCTGCGGGATTGCCGATCTTACCGCATCTACTGCGTCAGATACCGTCCCGCATAGTTGACTATAGCGGAACGGCATCTTCCTTGTATCTGCGGCAACCTCGACAATCGCTCAACTTAGGTAAAATATAGTTTCATTTCTTTATATTCCAGCACTTTTTTATAGTTTTAGACCCATTTTCAGTATCCATATAGACCTTAACCGCATTGTTTTCTCTATATAATCATGAAGTTATAATATGTAACAAAAAACTGCTATGGGGCAAAACAGCCGCGTATTCCCGAGTTGGACTAAGCCGCTTCGCGGCAGTTAACTCCTTGTTTCTAAAATCTTTTCCTTAATACCTTCCACCCATTTCCTGATCGTATTATATATACCTCCGGCTTAAGCCTATTTTCCATTACTCTTAATCAAGGAGGTATATCATGTCACCATTGCGTCAAAAAATGATCAGGGCAATGCAACTCAGAGAATTTTCCCCAAGAACGCAGGAAGCTTATGTCGCTGCTGTTTCAGGCCTGGCAAAGTACTGTAAAAAATCACCGGATAAGATCGTTCAGGATGAGATTGAAAACTATCTGTTGAATCTCAGGCAAGAGCTTAAAAGAAGTGCGAGCACCTGCAATGTGGTGATATCCGGGTTGAGGTTTTTCTACGAACATACCATTAAGGATGAATCTGTAAAATTAAGACTACCGCCCAGGAAAAA
>CAZDAB010000574.1:0-2526 GCA_964502855.1 uncultured Desulfobacteraceae bacterium
CTGATAGTGTGCCTCGTCATCTTCAATAATCACAAGCTTCAACTGTTCCATTTCGTTAATCCTTAGAGCGCTGCTATTGAATCGATAAGAATTCGCTTTTTGAAAGCGAATTAAATTGAATCCAACTCTTTGAATTGATATTGAATTGAATTGATAAGAATTCCCTTATCGAGACCGGAATAAGGAAAAACTTAAGGTTGTGTGCCATAACAGGATGAATAGCAATATGCAGCAGGGCCGGATATCAAACAGCAATCATACTGCGGCAACCGACAGCCGGAATTCTGCTAACAGATACCGGCGGTATTGTCAAGAAGGCATTTTTTTCTAACTGGGCTGAAATGTTGGGATTTCGGGCATAAAGAACAAGGCGTTTCTCACATCTGAATCATATATGATAAAAATCTTCTCAAGCTTCAAACCCTATCCTTTTCTTTGGAGTAATATTCCTGGTTGTCGTAAAACGTTCGGGGAATTTTATTTTGGCTGTATTCCGGCGTTTTAAGTTTGGAACACCCGAGGATCATCCAGATCTTAGACAGTCTATCCTGGCCGGTGACCCGCTGCCGGATTTTAAAAAATGGAAATTTCTCGGTTCTGTCCACGGCAATCCGGATATACAACAGCTCCAGGCAGTTTATCATCACAATAAACCCGATAATGGTGTTGAACCATAGATAATCGGTGAAGGCTCCGGGTTGATAAAGGGGAGAAGATTGAAAAATATAGCAAAAAGAATAAATCTGAAAAACCAGGTACGCCAGTCCAATCGTCAATAAAAGAATTCCAAGAAGCCCCTTGGCCTGATAGAACATTCGATCCCTGGACTCTAACTCGGAACAGATATCAATTCTTTCTTTTTCCGATGGGATCTCTTTACCATATGCCACAATCATCAACCATAACCGGTAGGCCCGTTCCCTTTCCCGGAAATACCCTCCGAAAAAAAAGCTGAATATGCTCGTAAGGGCAGCGGAAGAAATCAAAAAAGCGGCCGGTTTATACATAAAACCCTCTCAACTGGATATGAATGATATAGTTGGATATGAATGATATAGGATGTCTCAGAAATTCTACAGTTTATTGAAAATAATTGTATTTAAAACCATGAACGTTCTTCAAAGTCAATCTTCAAATACGACCAAACTTGGCAAAATTAATAAGAACGATCCATGCTTTGGCATCGAATTTTAAAGATGAATCGTTACATAACTGTGAAGTTTCCTCCCGGGACACAAAAATAACTTGGATATCCTCAGACCCTTCATTTCTGTGATTTGAAGGCACTCCATCACACTCAATATATACCATGGAAACGGATTCATCGGTCATTCCCGCGGATGAATATATGGAAGGGCCGATTTTTATGAAACGGGTGATCTCTAAACCGGTTTCCTCTTTTAACTCACGACGTGCTGCTTCCTGGACCGTTTCCCCTTCATCAACAAGTCCCGCCGGGAAACCGTATTCATAATCGGCTAACGGAACTCGGTATTCTTTGGTAATGACCATCTTTTTTTTAGATTTATGAAACGGAACCATGACCACTGCATCCGGTTTGGCAAAATCCCGGGTCACACATTTGGGTTCTTTTACTCTGGAAGCAATTTGCCAAATCTTATGCACACCATCTCTATCCACATAGGATACATTAAACAGGTTTAACCATTTGAGGTTCGTCAGTTTCTTTGAATCTTTAATTTTCATTTTCTGTTCCTTTTGGGCTAATTGAGCGTCTCGGAAATTCTACACCTTCTTGAAAATACAGGTTTATTAATGGCAACCTGTTTATTTCATCAGAATGGAATGCTGGAATGTTGGAATATTGGGGATAAAGGCGAAAGTAAAGCATTATAATTGTAAAAAACTCCTTTCCTTCAACTTCGTTCAGGACAAGCTCACCCATTATTCCATTACTCCATTATTCCACTATTCCAATTGGGGCGAAGCCCCTAAGTTCTTTTTTCCGAAGCCCTTACCTGCTGTCCGATAGTTTTAGAAAAAATAATAAAAAGAAACCCGCCATGATCAACGCCCCGGAAAGACTGATGCCCCAGGAGAAATAACCCTTATCCGCCATAATCCCGATCAGAGCAGGTACAATGCCGCCCCCTAAAACAAAAGCTATGGGTATGGTTAACGATATCGCCATATTTCTGTTTTCCGGTGTACTTATTGTTGACAATGCCGCAAAGCCCGCAGGATAAAAGCATACCGCCAACACGGGTTGAAGAAATACCACCGCTGCAATCCAGTGTGTCGAAACCATCCCTATCAGCAATGTAAGGATTCCGGTAACAAAAAATGCTCCAATCATAACGGGTTTCGGACCGAACCGGTCGCTTGCCCATCCCCCTAAAAACGCCATCCCTAAGGTGGAAATGCGGGAAGTTCCGACCAGAGTGTTCGCCCAGTCCAGACTCATACCATGTTCGGTTACCAGGTATAACGGAAGCATATTATAAATTCCCAGTGTACTTGTAATGGCCAAACTGAATAGAACAATCAAGATCCAGAAAGCGGGGA
>CAZDAB010000575.1:0-2521 GCA_964502855.1 uncultured Desulfobacteraceae bacterium
AAAAGATAGCCTTATCGGTTATTGTGGCCCATGAAAAATATATCGGCCTCAGAGCAAGTTATTATGCACGGATTGCAATTAAAAAATATTTCCGTAGTTATTTTGAAAAAACTGCGACTTGATGTCTAAACCGTAAACGTAATGAATTCGAGGTTTCGCGAATTCATTAAGCATTGGTGATATCAATGAATTGTTTCATTAAAATTTTCAGTCTTATCCGGCAGATGTTTGGCCTGATTCCGGATTTTCTTTTAGCAGACGTATATTTTGGAAGACATACGGCCGACGTAACGGATGGTTCCATGGTATTTTTTCCATGCCAAGACAACATTCTGTGCTGCGGACTTACAGGGATTGTTTCCTTTAAGAAAAAAAATAAAACACACGATCGTATCGACATTAACTCTTTCAAGGACATGCTCATAAAAATCCAGGACCTTTGCTATGCAAACTGCAGGCAAAATGATTTGAATCTTGAAAATCATTATCTGGGTGGGGAAAATCAGATTGACGCTTTTTTACAAAAAGTAAGAAACTTAAAATGCAATGATCTTTTTTACAATCTTTTCATTAATAGGGAAAGTCAGGGAGAACTTGAAAAATTTGCCGATCGCCTTTTTGAATTCATCGATAAAGAAGAAGAGCTGTTGAACCACCATATGGGGCGCCTCGAGTCTGATGATGTGGATATTCTGTCACGGCGTATGGATTGTATCAAGGACATTGTCTGCTGCCTCACTTCAGAAATTCACAGTAATATCAAAAAGGTAAAAGATTTATTAAGAAATGACCATGAAACTCCCACCCGTTATGAAGTCAATATTTTCAAAGAGATTAATGCCGTACTGAATAGTATCGACCGTCTTGAGGTCAGAGGCCGCGATTCTGCAGGGATATCCATGATGTTTGTTCTTGATGGTTCTGAATTTGACGGGTTCGAAGAAAAAGTAAAAAAAGCGAATCTTTATGATCAGTTAAAAGAGCGTTCCACCGGTGATGTTCTGGTTAATCTTGGAATCAAAATAAATGAGTCAGAAGATAAAAAGGGTCAACAGCATGTTGCGATTGCCATTACTTATAAAGTTGCCGCTGAAGTCGGACGTCTTGGAGATAATGTTCGTTTACTGCGCAACCATATAAAAAACGATACGATTCTCCACAAACTGGTCTCATTTTACCCGAAATACCATACAATTTCCGCCCACACGCGCTGGGCGTCGGTGGGCGCCATCAGCGAACCCAATTGTCATCCTGTGGACAACAGTACCGCAGGAAGCAGCGTTCCAAAAAGTGGAATCATACACGCCTGTCTGAACGGAGATATCGATAATTATCTGGAACTTAAAAATGAATATGAAAGGCATGGATGTCTTATCCCTCAGGACATCACTACCGATACAAAGATCATTCCACTTCAGATTGAAAAATATATTAACCAGGGAGTTGATGTTCAAGAAGCATTTCGCCTAGCTGTAAATGACTTCAAGGGTTCACATGCCATATCAATGCATACCGATCTGGCTCCAGGCAAGATCTTTCTGGCCCAGAAAGGAAGCGGTCAGGCCATTTTTATCGGTATTGCAAAAGATTACTTTATGCCGTCTTCAGAGGTCTACGGACTGATTGAAGAGACTCCCTTTTTTATTAAGATGGACGGTGAAAAAGAAGTTGAAGGCAGAGACGGCATGACCCGGGGACAGATTTTTATCTTGAATCAGGATTCCGCCGGAGGCATTGACGGCATTAAAGCCTTCTATTATGATAACACCCCGATTGACCTTGGTAAAAATGATATAAAACATACCGAAATTACTTCAAGAGACATTGACCGTCAGGATTTTCCCCATTATTTTTTAAAAGAAATTTCAGAATCTCCGAATTCTGTGGAAAAGACCCTTCAGAAGCGATGGAAAATCAAGGAAGATAAGATCCGGCGGTATATAATAACTCTGGATGAAAAGACATTTCCTGAAACGGTGCAGCAGGCCCTACTGGATAAAAAAATACGACGAATCTTTTTTGTTGGCCAGGGTACCGCCGGTGTTGCCGCCCATGCATGTGCAGACATTCTAAGTTATTATATGGGCGATCCCTCGTTTTATATCAATGCAATTAAAGCATCGGAACTCAGCGGGTTTAAACTTAATGACGATGACGATAAAAAAATGATGGTTGACTCCCTTGTAATTGCCATAAGCCAGTCCGGAACAACCACAGATACAAATCGTACCGTGGATATGGTAAAAGAACGAGGCGCCCATACCATGGCCATCGTTAACCGCAGGGATTCGGATATTACCTTCAAGGTTGACGGTGTGATGTACACCAGCAGCGGCAGGGATATCGAGATGTCGGTCGCTTCTACAAAAGCCTTCTATTCTCAAATCGTTGCAGGTGCTCTTCTGGGTCTTAAGATTGCCAAACTTCTGGATCGCAGGAGTGATGACTTTGTTGCAGCACAACTTAAAGAGCTTCTTGCAATGCCCGGCCATATGAGAAAAATCCTTTCAATGCATAACAA
>CAZDAB010000576.1:0-2520 GCA_964502855.1 uncultured Desulfobacteraceae bacterium
CCTGCTGATCTCTATGCTGCCCATAAGTCCGCTGGGTTTAAAGAATAAGATAACCAAAAGCACAATCAAAGCAAACGCATCTTTGTATCCCGAGCTAACCAGACCCGCTCCAAAGGATTCGATGCTTCCCATGATCAGCCCCCCCAGGATAGCGCCCGGAAAGCTTCCCAGCCCCCCCAGAATCGCCGCTCCGAATCCCTTTACCGCCAGCATGGCCCCACGGTCATATTCCATAAGGGATATGGGGGTTACGGTAATCCCCGCCACCGCTCCGATAGCGGCGGAAAGGGCAAAGGACAACAGAATCATCTGCTTGACATTGATGCCCACCAGGCTGGCCGCATCCGGATTGTCGGCGCAGGCGCTCATGGCTTTGCCGAGAATGGTCCGGTCAAAGAATATGGACAGCGCAACGGCGGTGACGATCAAAAAGCCAATCACCCAGAAATACTGGGGCTGAACCACGGCTCCCAGAAAAGTGATGGGATTTCGTCCGGAAAACGCAGGAAGATCAAAAGGGTCCTTACCCCAAATTAACGACGCCGTCCCCTTGATCAGGATGGACGCCGCAATGGTAGCTATAATCAAGGTAAGTACCGACGGTCGGCGGATGGGGCGAATGGCCAACCGGTCCAGAAGAATTCCCACCAGCGTAACCAGGATAATTGTCGCCGGAAAGGCCAGAACAAGGGGAAGCCCCATGGAAACATGAAAAAAAACCATAATCAATCCGCCCAGCATGACGAATTCGCCCTGGGCAAAATTGATGATCTCGGTCACATTATAGATAATATTAAACCCCACGGCCACCATGGCATAAACACTGCCCACAGTCAGCCCGGTAATGAGGTATTGCAAAAGCTGGCTTGCCAGCGTAATTTTTTCCATATCTCTTTATCGAATGAAGCTCCCCGCAGCAAGCTGCGGGGTATTAAAGCGGAATTGCGCCGTAGCTATTCCAACGTAAAATGATATAAAGGAATTAACCCGCCTTCGCTCTGATGAGCTTCGGCGCGGTTCACCTCGCCTTCCATCCCTGCAGCAAGCTGCAGGGTATTCCGGCGAAGGCGAATAAAAAAGTGAGGATGATGAACCCATCATCCTCACCAATCGTTTGCTACTGCAAATCCATAGATCAGTCCACCAGTGCCCAGTCATTGCCTTTCACGATCACCATGTTAAAGGCCGCTTTGGTCAGGCCGTTGTGGTCGTCCGGCGAAAAATTGAAGATACCATGCTGACCGACAAAGTTTTTTGTATTCTCAATATAGTCCCTGATGCCCGCCTTGTCACAACCTACAGCTTTAAGGGCATTAACAACCAAGGTCAGGGCGTCCCATCCATGTCCGCCGAATGAACTCAACGGCTCATTGTATTTGGCCGTATAGCTCTTCAGATAATCCATTGTTACTTTTTTTTGAGGATGGTCTGCCGGTAAAAGCTCGGCAATATTACAGGCGCCCAGCGGGCAGAGAACCCCCTCGGCAGCTCCTGCAGCCAGCTCGATATTTTTACGGCTGCCAAAGCCATGGCTCTGATATAACGGAATACCTGTCATTCCCAGATCTTTCCAGTTGCGAATCATGGTAACCTGTGTGGGACCGATGGACCAGTTGACAATAGCGGCCGGAGCCATTCCCTTAATTTTGGTCAACTGGGCCGTCATATCCGTATCCTTGGGTCCGTATTTTTCATCGGCGATAATATTCATATTGAATTCGGGTGCAAGCCGGATCAACTCTGAACGCCCACTGGCCCCATATCCGGTAGTTACGCTCATGATGGCGATTTTAGTGATTCCTCTGTTTTTAAGATGGGTATAAATGGCCTCCACAGCCATACTGTCAGACTGGGGGGTCTTAAACACCCAATGATACGGCTTGCCCGTCTTTTCATCGTGAACAATCTTGTAACTGGCTGCACAAGAGACCAGAGGGGTTTTATCTTTTTCAGCAACCGGTATCACCGCAAGGGAGAGTCCGCTCAAGGAAGGACCGATCACCGCGCAGACCTTATCCTTGGTAATGAGCTTTTTTACCGCCAGATTGCACTTGGTGGCATCCCCTTCGTCATCATAGATAACCAGTTCCAGTTTTTTTCCGTTAATGCCCCCGGCCGTATTGATCTGTTCAGCCAGCATCTCAACGGTTTTCTTTTCCGGATCACCCAAAAAAGAAGCGCGGCCCGTCACGGAAAAAACGGCCCCGACTTTATACGCTCCATCAAAGGCGTTGGCCTGGCTGATAAGCAACCCCATACCGAAAAAACAAATTGTTACGATAATAAAAATTCTCCTGAGTGTCATTTTCTCCTCCCTTTTTTTCTGGTTTTTTAAGAATAATGCGTTATCTCTATTAATCGGTTAAATAGTGTGCATCCAGAAATGGTAAATTTTGGTTTCCGGCAAGGCCCGAGCGAGTTTTCAACCGCAGGCATAGTGCGCTATTTCGAGGATTGAAAACGAACGAGAACGCCGCCGGGGGCCGAAAGATGCCGTTTATGGATGGACACTAAATAAGT
>CAZDAB010000577.1:0-2507 GCA_964502855.1 uncultured Desulfobacteraceae bacterium
GGCTTGAACGGTTACCGTCACATCATCCGACACTTCGGATGTTGTGAGCACGCCATTGCTGTTGATAGATGCATAGGAAGAGTTTTCGCTCCAGTTTGCGCTGTTCGTTACCGTCTGGGTGCTCCCATCGCTGAATGTGGCCGTGGCCGTGTAACCGGCACTGCTGTTCTCGTTTACGGAGTTGTCACCGCTGATGGACAGACTGCTTAGAGTTGGGGCAGATGGGGGTTGATAAAATACTTCATTTGAATAGCCACTTTCATTGCCGTCTGTGTCGTAGGCAGTCAGCACAAAATAGGTGGTTTCAGTGTCACTCAATCCGTGGATTGTGTATTCAGGATTTTCGGGGTTGACTAAATTTGCTGTAGGCACTTGGATCGGTGAATTGTCACCGTTGTATGGGGGACCGGAAGAGCCCGTCTTATAATAAACGTAGTACCCGGCGAGATCAGACTCAGTGTTTGCATCCCAGGCGAGAGTAACATCAGCTGAATATATTGAGGGCGGGGAAAATAAGCTTAATGCAGATATAATAATTATGAAAGCACAACATCTTATGTTGAAAAACCTTTTACTTAGATTTATATCCATAACAGGCACCTTTCTCTTTTTTTCTCTATAATGGATAACTTCTATTGAGAAAGGTGCCTGATACGGTTTAAGGTAGAATGTCTTTTGCTTTGAATGAGATGACTTCTACAGGTATTCGGCAGCCCGGCTGTCCTGGCTTTCCAGCGTTAGATCCGTGGCTTTGCGTCCCCGCTTTTCAACGGGTTTGCCCTTTCGCTCCGTAGCGTTATCCAATACTGATTGGAAATTAAAAAAAATAATTATAAAAAGATGTTTATTTTTTTTATGGCAATAACCTGCCAGTTTCATTCTGGGATAAAATGCCAGCCCAATGAAATGGTTGCCCCTTTAAATGCCTGCCCAATGAAATGCAAAACCTATTTCAGCGGTACCAGACCATTTAACTGAGGCAGCGCCTATTTTTCGTTGGGCCGGAGTCTATTTAACCGGCGTTGTTTCTGTCAGATATATGCAAATAATATACCTTTAAATGTTACAAAAACAAATGGTGTGAGATGCTTTTCACTATACATTTTTTTTGTTGGGATATTTCAATTAATATAAGCTGTAAAATCAATTTGTTAATGCTATTTTTATAAATATATTCATCCAAGTCGACGCTTTCAAAATTCAGGTTGTTAATGATTTTACTGAAATGTTTTTGAAGGTATCTTTGAAATCGTGACAAAAATTGTCTGATTCCCTGACAAAAATAGTCCGGTCAAACTATATCTAAAAAAAGCGTGAAGATGGTTCTGCGTTTATGGAGAATGTCAGTAATGTCCGGTTAACTATCGAATAATTTCAGCTGGATATGTCCACTAGTAATTTTATTTGTGTAATCATTGTCCGTCAACACTTGATAAATGGGCTTTTTCTCAAATAGGGATATACTTAAAATCTGTAAAATAGTGTAGAGAGTCAGGTCAATTTTCAACCGTTTTTTCATTATGGCAACCAAAACATATGTTGATATCGCAATCCATATTTGAGTTTTAACAGCATTTTCCGATGTGCCAAAGAATTTTTTGATTCTCAAATGCTGCTTGATCCATTTGAAAAATATTTCCACTCGCCACCGGTAACGATACAACTCGGCAATCGTCAACGCCGGAAGCGTTAATTGATTGGTAAGGAAAACGAATGTTCTTTCTTGTTCAGCATCGAAATATTTTATTCGACGGAGTTTGGCCGGATAATCTTTTTTTGCGTAAAACCCCGTTGGTAAAACTATTTGATCATATCTAACGCCAGTAGTTTTATCGACTTTTTGTGAATATAAACGACGAAGCCCAGTATTGGTTTTAGAACGCGTCACAAATACGGCTAAGCATTGGTGCATTTGGTATAGCCGCTGAAAATCCAAACAGGCACGATCCATGATATAGATTGCACCCGGTTCTGGAATAAGATGATCAAGAACATTGACATCGTGAACCTTGCCATCAGTGATCCAAATGAAAGTCGGAATATCGCCTCGCAAATCCAGTAGCGTATGTAACTTTACGGCGGCCTTGGTTTTGCGAAATCGAGCCCATGGAAAAACCGAAAGGCATAGGTCAATTGTTGATGAGTCGAGGGCATAGACGGTTTCTTTCAATTCAAGGCCGAAATCATCTTCAACATAGAGACTACGGGCCTCATGAATCAAAACTTGGGCAAAGTCGCTGTATATCCGCCAATCTCGAACCTCATTGGCGTCGGCCAATGTGCTGCGAGAGACCTTACTCCTTATTCCCATATGGTAAAGTTTCTCCCGCATGGCACGCAAGCAGCACTCGATATCCCGTAGGCTTTCACGGTATGTCAGCTGAGCAAAAGCCATGCATAATAACTGGCTATAGCATGTAAAAGAGCGTATACGGTGATTACCGTTATAACGATTGACACATTGACGAAATTTTTTCCATGGAAGGAAATCGATCACCTGAGAGAAA
>CAZDAB010000578.1:0-2505 GCA_964502855.1 uncultured Desulfobacteraceae bacterium
GATCGTGAGTCGATTTAATTTAAATAACCGGGTGGCAATTTGCGATTTCGACGAGGGATTGGCCCGTCAGGCTTTTGGGGCATCGGATTTTGTTTTAATGCCGTCCCGTTTTGAACCTTGCGGTCTTCCGCAGATGATCGGTCCCATTTACGGAGCACTTCCGGTTGCCCACGACACAGGAGGGATCCACGACACCATAACAGACATAGATGTAAACAGGAATACCGGCAACGGATTTCTCTTTAAGAACTTCGATTCCAACGGCCTGTTCTGGGCAATCCATCAGGCCATGCAATTTTACGATCTTTCCTTAAATATAAAGGAACGGCAGATCAAACGAATCATGGCACAAAGCACTGCCACATTCAATCATGCTGTAACGGCCGGCCAATATATTGATCTCTACGAAAGGATGCTGCAGCGCCCTTTCATAAACCCCTGGGTTTAAAGAAGCTGCAAAATTTGGGGACAAACCTCCACAACCGGTTTCCTAAGAAATACCAGGCAAATGATAAAATAGAAATATATTCTTGACAAATATATAGTATGGTATGTATTAATTTGTTAAAAATAACTTAAGAGGCTTGATTTGAAGGATTTTTTAGATCGCATCGAGATCATTAACGTATTAAACGGATTTAACCCCTGGTGGAGTGCAAGGCCCCATACCGTCCCCCCCTTTCGACGCCTTGCCTTTGAAGCCTGCAATCGTTATTTGGAAAACACCACATTGCGCCGGGCTGTTCTTCTTTCCGGACCGAGGAGGGTGGGAAAAACCACGGTGCTTCAGCAGACGGCCCAGGCCCTGGTCCAAAAAGGGTATGACCCCAAAAGCATCCTGTATCTGAGTCTGGACCACCCTCTTTTAAAGCTATTATCGCTCAGGGAAATTTTATCCCTCTATCATGAGAGCACTTATGCCGACGGAAAACCGGCCACCCTCCTGCTGGATGAAATCCAGTATGCCCCGGAATGGGAAACCGAGGTCAAGCTTCTGATAGACCACAAACCCCAGTACCGCATTCAGGCAACAGGATCCGCCAATGTAGTCCACCGGGATCGCCTGGCAGAAAGCGGGGTGGGCCGGTGGATTACCGTACCGATCCCCACGCTTTCTTTTTTTGAATTTGTTAGCATTCGCAATGAACAGCCGGATGGGATTGTATCTGATCTGCTTGTCAGCGATTTATTTGCTCTAAAGCCCGGTGACCTGCCTGCTCTGGCAAGCCAAATGCGGCCCCTGCAGCCGCTTTTTCAACGCTACCTTCTGAAGGGAGGGTTTCCGGAAACCGCCACCCAGGAAAATATCGACCTCTGCCAACGCCTGTTGCGGGAAGATGTGGTGGAGCGGGTATTAAAGAGGGACATGACCGCCCTATTCGGGGTCAGAAATATCAACGAACTCGAAAAGCTCTTTATTTATTTGTGTCTGCATATGGGGGGGATACTGGCCCACCAGACCTGCGCTAGAGACCTGGGCACCACCACAACCACCGTATCCAATCATCTGACCCTGTTGGAGCAGGCAAATCTGATCTATCGTTTGCCGCCGTCGGGCCTCAGCGGAAAGCAGGTGTTAAAAGCACGCAACAAATATTATCTGGTGGATGCTGCTTTGCGGAATGCCGTGTTGCTGAGAGGCGAGGAAATTTACACAAACCCCGAAGAGATGGGCACCATCGTGGAGACCACAGTGCTTCGCCACCTGTTTGCGTATTATTACCGGGATACTCCCGAGATCGTCTACTGGCGCGATGCCGTTAGCCAGAGAGAGGTGGATATCATTGTCCGCAGTCCGGCTTATGTGCTTCCTTTTGAGGTCAAGTATAGAGAAAATCCTCGACTGGGCAAAAAAAGCGGCCTTGGCACCTATTGTTCGTCTGAAAACCCCAAGCAGGGTTATCTTGTGACCAAGCGGGATGCGGACTTTATGGTAACCCAATTGAAGGGAATCGATACAAAATTTTTAAAGATTCCGGCCTATATTCTATGTTATCTGTTGGGGCAGTCTGAGCGTCTATTATGGACCTAGGATCATCTTCATTCTTGAAAGTTTGTCGGCGCAATATGAAGAATGAAGGCCTGATCCCTGAGCCGTTTATGAAAATATCAAGTTCAAGTTTGGATTTTCATAAAAATGGCATGCCGAACCCTGCACGACGGATACTCTAAAAAGCGGTTTTTCCTGATTTGGTTCGTTCCCGCCTCGTTTTTTCTTTTTCCTTTTGTTCGTCTTCGAGCAGTTTCTCTAATGCGTTCTTGAAGTAAATGTTAATTTGACATTCCGGCTTTCCAAACTGATCCGGAACAAAAGATAGAATCAGCACGTCATTGTTCTTTTTCCAGTAAAGCGATTTTGAGCTTTCACCGCCCCAGTTTATACTCTCCGGAGTGCCGTATTTTTGTTTAAGCGTCTCTATGGTTTTAAACCCGTCTTTTTTAAAATGGACTTTTATCAAAACAGGTCTTCGAGTATATTCTGAATAGACCAGCTCGACGTAGTCA
>CAZDAB010000579.1:0-2502 GCA_964502855.1 uncultured Desulfobacteraceae bacterium
AATTTTCTGACAGGCGGAAAATGGCTTGATTAGAAATTAGGCGGTGGATTTTGGAGCATCCTCCGGCTTGACAAGTTCCTTATTGTAAATCAGGGCAACGTATTCGATTCCAAAAATTTGAATTTTGTCGTCCTTTCTTGTCCATTCCGGGTAGCTGGAAGCCGCAGGGGATTGGTATGAAGCCAGGACACCCTTTTCTTTTAAGAGTTCCATGATCGGCAGCGGTGACTGAAGTACGTCGGCAATAAGTTTTCCGGCCTGATGCTCCGTCAAAACCGTGGCTAAAAACTTCGAGGTGGAAATCCTTGTATACTCTCCCTTGATTCCCTTGACCTTGGTGAATTCTTCCATGATGGGCTCGATAGCAGTGATGTTAGCGTAAAACGTTACTTTTCCCTCAGTCTTTGCTTTTTCAAGCAGGGCTTGATCCCCTGAGTATGCATAAGGAACCATAAAAACAATCAACAACATAATCATGAGCTTCTTCATAGTTACACCTCCTTTAGTTGTTTATTAAATGAAAACTTAATGAGCGAAAATCGAGGGTGCCCCCCGGTGAAAGCGGTTTCGCCCCGATGAAATAGGCGCTGCCCCGGTGAAATGGTCTGCAAGTTTAACCGGGGAAACATTCCATTGGGCAAGCATTTCACCCCGGTACGATAGTTCTTAGCTACGGGGCAGGCAGAAGTACTCTGAATTTATAACAATCCTGCACTCCAAAAGTCAATCTATAGTTCCGGTCTCAAAAAAAATAGGCGAACACTATTTTTTAAACCACCGTTGATCTGTAAAACTTCAAATTTGAGTTTTTGTAATATCAAGATGAAAGAATGATTTCTGAAGCTATTTCTTTTAGCACATTTATTTTCGCAGGCTTTGATAAATATTTTAAATGATTTTCATCTAAGAAAGCCTTTATTTCAGGGGAAAGGCCGCCGGACAGAAAAAGGAATCTTTTCTTTAAAGTGGGAAATTTCGCTACAGACTTTTTGTAAAGGGAAAGCCCATCCATTTTAGGCAAATCTATGTCAGAAATGACTAATTTGTAAAATTTTTTCTCAATATAATTTAGGGCTTCATCCCCATTGTTGGCAACATCAATATTGCCTTCTCGATTTAAAAGAGATTTTATAAGAGTCGTAATCATTTCTTCATCGTCCACGATTAAGATATTTTCAGTCCATACAGGGGGTAATGCCCTTAATTTCTTTAATATGATAGAATGATTACCGGTTTTTTCTAAAAAGTGAATAATTTCTTTTATATGAGCTTGAATTCTTGCAGCAGGATATATGAATTCATTCGTTTTCTCTTTGAGAATATTTACAACATAGAGAAATATATCATTCCATTCTGAAAGTTCTGCTTCGACGATTTTTTCGATGAATTCCTCTTTGGAGATCGTCTTTTTATCTAATCGTTCTTTGATATCGGAAAAGTATTTCATAACTCTGTCGCTTGTCTCTTTATCGACTGAAATAGCAGGTACAGGAACCGGTGCTGAGTTAAAATATTCTGCTGCACTTCCCATTACATGGTAATGCCAGGCTTCATCTTCGGCATTTTGTTCAAAAAATGCTTTAAATTGAGGATCATCAGCATATACAGTAGCCGCTTGAAAATAAATCTCATTTGCCAAGTGCTCCACTTCTCGAAGCCATCTGATAAGTTCCTTCATATTTGTTTTCTCCTTTGGCTGATGATCAAGCCATAATTGTATGCATTCAATTTGTGGCAAAACCTTTCTGGTTCATTAGAAATCTTGTTAACGTATAATTTGATGTTCTGTTTATGCCACGATAGGATAAAAAAGATCATTGTCCGGTAACACCCATTCATAATCAGCTTGGGTATCTTCTTGCTCAAAACCTCTTTTATGCCCCTATGAAAATGCATCCGAATCCACGAAAACGCATAATAACTCAAACACATCAAATATTTTTACCGTTCTGGTTACGCTCAATCAGAATTATAGCTGATTCAAAACGGTCGGCTATGTCCCTGAAGTTCCCCACATGATCTCTAACCACACCGTCTCAATGTCCGGATCAGTCCATTCAACCCGGTGTTTAAGGTGGGCCGGAATATTGATGTAGTCACCGGGTGTTAACTCCGTTAGGGTGTCGTTTCCTTCAAACAATAAACCGGCACGGCCTTTTAGCAGAATTACCCATTCATTTTGATCCTGATCATACCAGAAATCTTTCGGCGAAGCATGTCCTTTTGATACGATCCGTTTAACTTTAAAGGTACCTGTTATCAAAATATCCTGGAATAATTCTTGGGGGATGCTGGCGGGAATGGATGAATAAATATTTTGGATATCGTTCATCAGTCGTTATCTTTCATAAATTTTAAACGGTTATACGGTTCCCTATTTTATCGTCTATGTAACCCGCGATAATCACTGACCAAGGGTTTACCCCGGTCCCTACAGGTTTCATTACAACAAGTTAGTTCGCTTCGCTCACAATTGGAATGATGGAACAATGGAATACTGGC
>CAZDAB010000580.1:0-2502 GCA_964502855.1 uncultured Desulfobacteraceae bacterium
TGTATCAATTTATCTGAGCAATACTGTATCAATTTATCTCAGCGCTATAGTTTTTATGAACAATTATCATACACGCTGTCATATTCTGAATTATAGGGAGCTGAGAGAAGCAGGATGGGCTGTTTTTAAGACGGATTCAGTGAATCTGGTTTTTACGTTGCGAGACTGCTATATGCTTGATGCCTTTGATCTCGATTCATCAGCGCATGTTGCATGCCTTGATTTTGATATTAAAAAAAAGGTCATGCTCGGTTACTCCTTTGGGTCCCCCGTAATTGGATTGCCGTTTTCCAATCAATTTCGAAAGGCCTTTGCAAAGGACATTCTTCCATTTAACGATTTAAGATCCCGCCATAATGTCGGATTTTTTGTGGAAAGAGCATACAGAAATAAAGGGAAAAAGTGTCTCTGGAATATGGATGAAGTTTTGATGGCTATCGCTCTTGAGATTGCCTTTGAAGAAGGTGTTGAGATCTTCACCATTAAACCTACCGGAGATAGATACCGGTATTATTGTAACAAATTTTGCGCAAGCATCCATCAAACTACTGAAAGTGATGTGATTTTGGGAATTGATTTGAGAGGGGTCAGAAAAAAACTAAAACACATTGAGATTCAGGAAATTAAAGGAAAAACCCATTTTTTCAGGGTAATCTGCCACCCGGATACATAACGAGTGTCCATCCAGAAACGGCATCTTTCGGTCCCCGGCGGCGTTCTCGCTCGTTTTCAATCCTCAAAATAGCGCGCTATGTCTGCGGTTGAAAACTCGTTCGGGCCTTGCCGGAAACCAAAATCTACCATTTCTGGATGGACACTGCCTCAGGAAATCTACAATATCCTGAAAAGCCTGGTCCTTTGGGCCGGGATTCTTTACTTAAACGGCAGGACTTCACCGAGACATTTGTCGTACATTTTGCCCACTCCGTATTCGTCGCGTCTCATGAATTTTTCCTTGGCAGGTCCGATGATTTGCATTTCAGGATGTTTTGCCTGAACTTCCAAGGCGATGCGCATCTCCTTGGTGCATCCGGTGCTGAAGGTGGCGTCCTTGCCGACCCACTCCGGCGGAACCTTACTGTTCATGATCTGAAAGACCCGAACAATGTCATCATAGGTCTGAAATCGCCAGATATCGATGTGCCCGCTCCGCTGGACAATTTCCCACATGTACATCAAATCATCGGCATCCATGCCGGCTTCAAAATATTCCGACGGATTAATGATAAACGTCATGGCAAACTGCTGTTTAAGATACTCGATTAAAACCGACATGATTTTTTTGGCCATTGAGATCCTACCGGGAATAGAACCGATGATTCCGCTGTAAAAGACCACCGTCATTCCGTGCTTCTTGGCGTCCACCATCCGGTCAATGATTTTCTTGGCTTTGTTTTCCAGATCCTTGTGGGAGAATTTGATCACGGCCGGATGTTTGGGTTTATAGGAGATAGAAACCGCCCCCTGATCGTCTGCGGAGATGTTAAAAATATCCTGGGTGAACTGAAAATGGCTATCAAAAAACCGACGTTTCTGGTCGTGACCTCGGGAGATGACCCCATCGACTTCTTTAAATGTGCGGGCAAAGGTTGTGGATGCCATCAATAGATTGACGTTTTCCCGGGTCCCGTCGGATATGACAATAATGTTATAATCGCTTCTCAGCGTTTTAACCAGTTCGTTTTTGCGCATATTTTTTTCATGAAGGAAGAGTGCTCCTTTGAGCTCTCGGCACAGCACCTCGTCCTCCTGTGCATCTTCGAAGTCGACCTTGGTAAACAAAGGGCCGCCTTTGAAAGTGATGATGATTTTGTGCCCCAGCTTAGCCAGGTAATTAATAATGGCCAAATCGACCACAAATTCTCCGGCATCATCGGCCAGCCACAGGATTTTTTTGGTGCGGACTTCGGATTGATCGTCTGGGTGCTGAATGCCCAGGAATCGAAACAGGGGCTCGATTCCGTTTCCGCTTAACGGACGTTTGAATATCCTCAGAAAATCTTCTTCGGTATACGCAATGGATTCGTCCGATTCCCACAGTGAGCTTTCCACCGCCAGTGAAAACAGGCGTTTTAGTTCCAGATTTTCAACCAGTGCTTTGAGTTCCGTAAGACTGGACGGCGAGTCCGTTAAATCCGCGCGATTGAAATAGTTCAACGCCTTTTTAAACCCTTCTGAGTTCAGTATCCGGCCGGCTCGGCGGTTTCGGCCGGCTTTTTCGATAATGTAGGGGTCTACAATCTGGGTATGATTCAAAAATATCCGTATCAGACGCTTTTCCAATCGCGATGGTATCATAATTTCATCGCGGGTTTCGTGCCGATACTTAATTTTAATGAGGGCGTTCAAATAGTCTTTTTCGTTTTGATCTTTGATCTGCCCGTCGATAAGTTTTAGAATCCGCTCCAAAACCTCTTGGTATTTACTTTGAATGAAATCCGATTCACTTCTGCTCATAATCGCCGCAAACATATGGTCTGAACAGGGGTAGTAGCGTTCATC
>CAZDAB010000581.1:0-2501 GCA_964502855.1 uncultured Desulfobacteraceae bacterium
TTTTTATTGTAAGTCAAGGAAATTTAAAAATCACTAAAGAATATGACGATTTTGACAAAACGACAGGGCAGGTCTTAGATGATTGATAGAGTTCGGCCCGTGGTCTGGCGGAATTTCTTTTGCGGATCTCAAACCTTTTTGTGAATGAAAAAATGCGCGCCAGGAAACTGTTCTTGTCAGGCCTCCAGGGTTCCAAATCAAGGCGACAATGATAAAGGAAGGGTTGAACGTCTTGCTGATAAATGAGGAATATGTATGGCTTTACGATGCGTTCAGACAGTGAAAAAACCTTTTACGAAAAAAACCATTGACTTTCTACACTATAGTTTGTGAAAAACCATTGACTTTCTACATTAAGAGATTAAAATCGATGCTTGACGTTTACGTTTAGTTGCTCCATTACGAATAGTTTACAAGAAGGCTCTTTTTTCATGAAACGATGGGTAGAAAAACAGGTTATATCCTGGAAAGACTCGCCACGCCGCAAACCGTTGATGATTCGCGGGGCGCGGCAGGTGGGAAAGACCTGGCTTGTGGAGAATGTTCTGGCCGGGCAATTTGAAAGCTCTGTCAAAATCGATCTGGAAAAACGCCGGGACCTGCATGTTCATTTTGCCGGAAATCTTGAACCTCGAACAATACTGAGCTATCTGGAATTGGCAACGAGTCGAATTACGCCCGGCAAGACCCTTGTTTTTTTGGATGAAATCCAGGCCTGCCCCAGAGCCATCATGGCATTGCGCTATTTTTATGAACAGATGCCGGAACTTCACGTTATTGCCGCAGGTTCACTGCTGGAGTTTGCCTTTGGCGAAATCTCCATACCGGTGGGTCGAGTGCAATATCTGCATATGCATCCCATGACCTTCCACGAATACCTTCTTGCAATGGGCAAAGAGCCCATGGCGGAATATGCGATCATCTCTCCGGCCGACGTTGATAAAACGGTTCAAGAGATGATACTTAATGAATTGCGGAACTATTTTTTTGTGGGCGGCATGCCTGAATGTATCAAAACCTATCGCGACTCCGGTTCAATGGTTGAAGCCTTCCACGTCCAGTCGGAAATTTTAGAATCCTATCGTGATGACTTTTCCAAATATATGTCCCGCATCGACGCCATGTGCCTCGATGCGGTTTTTTTGAACGTCGCAAAAAGCGTCGGTAGTCAGTTAAAATATACCCGGCTTAATGATGGTCATTCAGGACAGACGAATCGCAAAGCGTTTGACCTGCTGGCTAAGGCGAAATTGATACATAAAATCCCAGCCTGCGATCCGTCCGGTCTGCCATTGGGGGCAACCGCCAATCAGAAGAAGTTTAAGGGATCCATGTTGGACATAGGACTCTTGCAGCGACTCTGTCAGGTGCCGGTAGAATTGGAATTGAAGCAGGAAAACCTCCTGGCCATGTATCGCGGAAAACTTGCGGAACAATTTGTTGCCCAGGAGCTTCTGGCCTGGCATAGTTCAGAGTTGTTCTACTGGGCACGCGATGCCCGCGGCAGCAATGCCGAAGTGGATTATCTCGTCGTTCGTGAAGGGAAGATTTACCCCGTAGAGGTTAAATCCGGTGCAGGAGGGAGTTTGCGAAGCCTTCACCTCATGCTTGAAAAATATCCCAATTGTCCTCAGGGATTGGTGCTTTACAGCGGACCATACAGGAATTTACCCGAGCAGAAGCTCGTGTTTCTACCATTGTATAGTGTGGCCGCCATTGGCGATAAACGGCCGACCGTTGTTTAAATACAGCTACGGCTGGCCCCTGGGGTCGGGATAACCGTATAAAAATCGCGGTATTTTATCACAAAGGAAATATGGAAATATGGTTCAGGCTTGAACAAAAAATTATGATTCAATTTTAGGTTTTTCTGTTTGGATCTGCTGCATCTTGGCAACTTCAACCATAGTTTCCAGCCGAACAAGCCTGTCGTTCATCCGGCGCATATCTTCATCAATACGATTTACCTTGTCAATAAGGGTGGCTAATCTTTCATTTAGGAGTATTCCAGCCCTCAGAGCCTCCATAACTTTTTTGCTGATACCCATTATTGAGCCTCCAGCATGGCATGGGTATCGTCAAGTCTTTTTTCAAGTTCCTTTATTTTTCCAAGGACCTCTTGCGTTGTCTTTGTCATGGTGTCCGCTAACGCCTCCAAAATCACATCATCATCCATTGAAGCCTCATCATCAAAAGCGTTGACGGCCTCCCTCACGACCCTTGCAAAGGAAACTTTTTTGTTTTTTGCAATCTTATCCACCTTTTTTATCATGCCAGGCGGCATAAGGATTGGCTTTCTTAGCATTGTCTCTTGCCGTGCTGGTGTGCTCATTATAACCCCCCCCGTGTTTTTTATGTTGAAGGTAACTTGCAAACAAAATATAGCACATGTGCTGCGCATGCGCAAGGCTGAAGTGCAACCGCCATGGATATTTCATATAAGCGCAGGCGAGTTTTGTGACGCGGCGCAGAAGGCTTTTTTGAGCCTTCAGAGGGCAAGC
>CAZDAB010000582.1:0-2492 GCA_964502855.1 uncultured Desulfobacteraceae bacterium
ATTTTGCAAGCAATCCCGCGCGCCGGTAAAGTCCTCATTTGAAAATGAGCACGAGATGGCAAATGAGGTTTTCCAGCAGGCGAACATAAAATTTAGCCGCGCGGTTTTTTGGTTCGGCTGAAATTGCCCTGTTAGACGATCTCATCTGATAATCTCGCCAGTTCTTTGAAATCACTTTCTTTGAGAATCCGTATAGGAATGCCGCTCCTAATAAGTTCTTCCGCCTTTCTTTGTTTAGAACTTCTCTCATGACCCGCGAGTTTCTTTATATCTTGGTCTCCTACCACTAGAAATGTGGTTTTCTTTGTTACGCCGGATGCTACTTGGAAACCAATGGAGGCTGCTATATCAGCTGCTTCTCGGCGCGGTATTTCAAGGGCGCCAGTAAAAACAAGAACCTCCCCATAAAAGGCTCCTTCCGGATTCCCATCACGTTGTATAGCAGAACCTGAACTGCTCGTTGTTGGATCGATTGGCTGGCATACTCTTTTTAGCCAGCCATCTATGTCTAGACCGCTTCTATTGCTTGCACTAAGGAGGATATGCGCTGCTGCTTTTGCATCTTCCAAAGCATCATGATGTTTGAAATCATATCCAAGAATTTGGCATACGTTATATAGCCCATATCCTTTCCACGCGCACTCTTCCCATGTTCGGCGCGCCACACGTGACGAATCAAGCCAAATACACTTTATCGCGCTAATGCCATACCGTTGAGATGCCTGCTTCATCGCAACCCGATCAAAGTATGTGTGGCAAACAACTACCGCACCTTCGAGATATGATTGTAGTATATCGGCCAATTCTGGAAACTTTGGGGCACCCTTAACAACAGACTCGTCAATCCCGTGGATAGATATATTGAAGATATCAAAATAATCCTCTGGATCAACATAGGTTTTCCATTCATATGACAATGTACCATTTTCGTACTTTACTAGACCGATTTGGCAAATCGATGCCATATCAGCATTAGCTGTCTCTACGTCGATTGCAATGAAGTCCATAGCTTGATCTCTTATCAAGTTTGGTTAAAAGTCCGTGGTTATTTCCAGCGTCGCCATTTCAACTGAATCTGGTCCCTGATCAAACTTTAAATATGGCGTTTCACCTCCAAGGAGAAGTCGTTCCGCGTTGGCAGTGCCAACAGCCAAAATATCAAACAAAATAAGACCTCGTTTTTCAACGAGAAGCCTTTCGTCCTCGCTATAGCACAGCACTTCCAGTTCTGGATCAAGTTTGCTGAGATGTTCCTGAAGTTGACGGACTTTCATGTTTTTTTGCCTCCTTAGTCATTGCAATCGGCTCGCATCGCCTATCGCCCGGACCACCTGGAGCCGGATTTGTCCACGATCAGGCGCAGCCGATGGTTAGATTTCGAATGTGTTATTTCCTGACAAACTGTCCAGCACAATTACTTTGTTCCACGCGATGTTTGCACCGACCATTGCTTTCACTTCGTCTTTTTCATTCTCTTCCAAACCATGAGCAATTTGATCCACCAGGACCAACCACCATGAAGAGTATTTGTTCTCGTAAGTCTTGATCTTTTGTGTTTTCTCCTTAACACAATGGTCGAAGTTCTTTGCGAACTCGGCTAATACCCATCCTCCACTTTCCCTGTCTGTTCCTCCTGCGAATCGAAAAACCCTTCCTTCAACTGCTTGACTTGGAAAGATATGAAAGAAAATATTTCGCGCTACTCTAATATCACAGGGGCCTTTGTAAGGCCTGTTCAAAAAGTTAATTAGTGCTTTGTTGATTGCCTTTTTATTACTATTACTATCTCCGATCGGGCGATGAAACCGAACCGAAACCCAATAGCTATGCCCTTTGTATAACGAGTCAAACTCACTTAAAGATGACTTCAATAGTTTGAACAATGGTATCCTGGCTTCTTCCAAGCCTCGGGTTCCATCTTTCGCAAAAAAATGTTGATTTAATCGCCTAACTTCAACGGCTATTGTGCCGTTCAAAGAAAAATCGGGAGGGATATTACCGTCTGGCTCAAAGATGACGTCTCTAAAGCCTCTTGATTTCAGATAGGTCTCGGCAATTTGTTCTTCTCTGTTCATTTTTCTTTTCATGACAAATCTAACAATTAATATACGACATTCCGGTTTGCTCCTAGTATGAATACATTATAGCAAATGTTAAACATTGCAGGAAGAAAAAACCTTTAAAAATCAAGGCGGTGAAAGCAAATCATGTCGCATAATCCCTTCCCATTGACGCTACCGGTAGTCAGTGTTATGTTATTTTTTGATGATAACTCCTCAACCGTGCAAAATGTATTACTACGGAGGACTCCCGGTCAAAGGGTCCAGGCGCAAGGGGCGCTTATGGGTGGAAGGAGCACAGCTGTTCTTTCAGGTGCCCGCGAGCAAGAAAGGGGAAAAGATCGGCTTGACAATTCCCTTCTCCAAAATGGAGAAGGTCTCCCTCACCCGAGACAATTATTATGGATCGGACACCGTCCTGTTCAATCTCAC
>CAZDAB010000583.1:0-2475 GCA_964502855.1 uncultured Desulfobacteraceae bacterium
TTTGGCGGGTTAATCCTCAAAATACTCCAGGTATTCCTGTGGTTAAAATTTTCGCCTTCCTTGACCTTGGACAAAATTGAACATTTTGAAACTGGCTCGTGTAAATGAAATTATGAGTTTTTTAAGTATATAATCCTCTGACAATTGGGGCAAAACTTCAAGCTGTCGCCAAGAAAAAGTTCATTATACAACTGGGGAGGAAGATTCACATTACATCCATGACATAGAGCATCCTTAACCGGTACCACCGCAAGTCCTCCCGAATTTTGTTTCTTTGTCATTAAGTACTTTTTCATTAATTCCGGATCTATCATACTGGAAACTTTCTCCCGGTCTTTATCAAGTTTCGAAAGCTTTATCCTCCCCTGTTCCGATTCCCGTTTTATGATCTCTTTTTCATTCCTTACGCTATCGGAGAGCAGTAAATATTCATCCTTTTTCACTGCAATGATCTTTTCAGTTTCATCCATGCGATCCAGGCATTCTATCATCTTATCTTCAATTTCGGAATTTTTAGCCTTTTCCGCTTCAATTTCCTTTAATAACGATTGGTATTCTCTGTTTGTTTTCACAGATCTAAGCTTTGCCTGAGTCTTTTTTTCCCTGTCAAGATTTATTCGCGATTCGGATTCATGGTCTTGATACTGTTTTTTCAAGTCATCGATAATAAACTCTTGTTCTTTTATGGTTCGTTCAAACTCCATGAGACCTTTATCCAAAGCGTCAAGCTTACTGTATGCTTCATTAAGCACTGATTTAATGCTCCCGGCTTCTGTCTCTATTCCTTGCAATTTAACAAGCAAAGAAATTTGTTCTTTCATATTGTCCAATACCTATTAAAGTTGCGGCTCGAATATGTAAGTTCTCAATAAGTTCTGGTGTATTAAATAATCATGTTGACCCGACTCGTGCAAAGTTTAACCTGAGTTGAGCGATTTTTTGCGAAGAGATGTGCTGAGATCTTGATGCATAAGGGTTCGCGAAAACCGCAGGCATACCCGTGGATATGTCGAGGATTTTCGCGGATCCTTGATGCGCAAGAGATCAGCGCAGATCGAGTAAAAAATCGCTCAATTTAGGTTTAAATATTATAATATCATAAACGGGTCATTTTCAAGTCCATATGCCTCAACTTTTACATAAAACCCGTCTTTAGACAAAATCTTTTCAAGTCGGTCTGCAAGCACATCGACGATCAAATGCTCCGATGCAAAATGGCCGATATCGATAAGCCCAAGATTTGCAGCTTCCACAGCTCTAGCATCGTGATACCGCAAATCTCCGCTGATATAAACCTGGGCTCCGGATGAAATAAAATTGTTCATTAGGCTTGAACCGCTTCCCGTACAGACAGCTGCTGTGTTTACTGTTAAATCAGGATTTCCTGCAATTTTTACTGAGTTAAGCCCCAATTTTTCTTTAATTGATCGCGCAAAGGATATAAGTTCTGTGCTTTCACCAAGATCTCCGATCCTGCCGGAACCTTGCATGTCTTCATTTTCTATCAGTGGGTATATATCATATGCCATAGTCTCATATGGATGATTTTTCCTTACATGTTCGATAACGCTGTTTAAATCACTCTTTCGTACAACTGTTTCGATTCTGATTTCATCGACATGGGAAATTTCATCGACTTTACCGGCAAACGGTTTTGATGAAGATCCCGGTCTATATGTACCTGTACCCTTGTTTCTGAACGAACAGCATGTATACGAACCTATTTCACCGGCCTTTGTTTCAAAAATAGAATTTAGAATCTGTCGTTCATACGCCATAGGTACATACAATACCAGTTTGTAATTTTCCGTGGCACCGACCTTCCCGAGCACTTTCAGGTTTTTAATCCCAATCCGTCGTGCAAGGACATCGTTCAAACCATCAATTGCATTATCAAGATTGGTATGAGCTGAAAATATAGCCATTTGGTGCTGGATTGCCGTTTGAATTATGGAGCCGACAGCCGTATTTAAATTGATAGACCTTAACGGATGAAATATAAGAGGATGATGCGTAATTAAAAGGTCAACGCCATTTCTGCAGGCATCATTGACGACATCCGGGCCAGGGTCCAGAGCTATCCAGATCGTTCGAACCGGCCAGTTCTTCTGCCCAACCTGCAGTCCGACATTATCCCATTCTTCTGCAAACCGGATTGGAGCAATTGTCTCCATTGCCTTGATAATATCAAAGATTCTTGCTTCCATAACATCTCGTTACAATGTTCTATTTTTTAATCAATAAAAAAAGCGTGGTTTTTTGTGATAACCACGCTTTGATTCTTTTGCATATTTTGCCTGCAAGTTATATTAACAATACCGAAAGGTCCGCATAAGATCATGTCATTTTATTATGCAATCATCATTTTGTAAAAATAGCGGCTTAAAAAATCTGCAATCAAAATGGTGGGCCCACCTGGGATCGAACCAGGGACCGACCGGTTATGAGCCGGTGGCTCTGCCAGCTGAGCTATGG
>CAZDAB010000584.1:0-2467 GCA_964502855.1 uncultured Desulfobacteraceae bacterium
GATGAAGCCATTAAAAAAAAGAGGCCTGTACCCCCAGATTTTTGAAAGAACCTTGATCTACCTTCCGATCATCCATACTCAGACTGATCTGGGAGCCCTGGGTGAATCAATAGGACGCATGGCCCTCAGGAAAGCAGGAAAACAATCCATGCAGCGCAAAATCGAGCTGATAAACAGGGTTTGGACGGAAATTGAAAATGCCATTGACAGGTTAAACCTTTCTTATGAAAGCGTTCGTCTTTATCAGGACGGTTTGCCCGTATGCGGCCGGGAAGTTGAAATTGTAAGCGAACTTGCCAGTGCCGGAGGTCGGAATCATCAACTTCTTATGGGGTTGATGGACAAAGGCGCCACACTGATGGGGACCGAATCTCCGGAGCTTTTAATTGTGGAATACGAACGGGCGAAACAGATCACGGCCAACGAAAATATTTTAAAAAAAGACAGGAGCAGAGCGCTACAAAAACGATCGGCCGATCAGTTGTTAAAAAAAAGGGACCGATATATTGCCGGGCGCATAAATACAACGCTTGGCAAAGGCGAAACAGGAATTCTCTTTTTGGGAATGCTTCACTCGCTTCAGGGTCTGCTCGACAGGAATATCCGTGTTATTTACCCGGCTCGGCGGATTCTTTTTCAAGGAGGTTACGCAAGATGAAAAAAAACCGCGCCAGGATTTTGATTGTTGATGACGAACAATATATCTGTAAAATTCTTTCCCGCCTGATGGAAAAGCAAGGATTTGACGCGCTGACAGCTTACGAAGGGGAGACCGCGCTGAAGTTGATCCGGTCCGAAATACCCGATGTGCTGTTGCTGGATCTTATGATGCCGGGTATAAACGGAATGAAGGTTATGAAATATGCAAAGGAACTGGATCCGGATCTTCCGGTTGTCATGATAACCGGCCATGCCAACATTCAAGGAGCTGTCGAAGCCATCCAGGCAGGGGCGCATAATTACCTGGCCAAACCGTTTCAACACTTTGAAGTCATTGAAGTTGTGAAACTGGCCCTGGCTGAACGGGACCTCAAACAAAAACTAAAGAGCCTGTCCGACCAGCTTGAAGGCCCGCTTTGTTTGCGAAAAATGATGGGACCCAGCAAAGTCATCGGATCTCTCGTTGCCCAAGTGAAACGGGTGGCGAAAACCGATTTTACTGTCGTCATCCAGGGAGAAACCGGATCAGGCAAGGAGCTTGTGGCCCAGGCAATTCATCAAAACAGCCTTCGAGCGGGCGGTCCCTGGGTCGCTATCGACTGCGGGGCGATTCCGGAAGGGCTTCTGGAGAGCGAACTGTTTGGTCACCAAAAAGGAGCGTTTACCGGTGCTTTTTCCATGAAAATCGGAAAATTCGAAGCGGCAAAAGATGGAACATTGCTAATGGACGAGATTTCAAACCTGCCCGTGAGTTCTCAGGGGAAAATTCTGCGAACGCTTCAGGAAAAGAAAATTTGCCGCCTCGGCAGTACCAAACCCTTAAACGTTGATATCCGTCTGCTGGTCGCATGCAACAAGGACCTTAAAACTGTCGTTGAATCAGGTGTTTTCCGCGAAGACCTTTTCTATCGATTGAATGAGTTTACCATCAGTGTTCCGCCGCTTCGAGAACGTAAAAAAGATATCCCTTACCTCGCCAAACGGTTCCTTGATATCACAAACATTGCACTGCATAAAAGCGTAAAGGGATTTTCCGAATCCGCCCTCCGGGCTTTGCTCGCTTACTCGTGGCCGGGCAATGTTCGACAGTTCCGTTCGATCATCCGCCGGGCCGTGCTGTTGGCCGATGACTTGATCACCGATAAGCATTTGGAAATAAGTCAGGATATTGCTTTTAATCAGCTAACGAACTCGCTGATTCAAAAGATGCCGTGGGAAGAACAATCGCTGAAGACGATTGTGAAAAAAAGATCCGAGGCCCTTGAGCGCGAGATTATCCTTAGCGCGATAGAATACACCGGCGGAAACAAAGCACAAGCAGCACGACTGCTCCGGATAGATTACAAAACAATTCATACAAAGATCAAAAAACTTGCAATTTCATAATTCAACAAAGGGAGAAAATCATGGGAAAAAAGGAAAACAAAAAGCACGTTTTTCAGGGCGGGTTTGAAGGAATGCTGGGAGGCCTTACAGATCTTGTAGAAAAACTTGGAGAATTGGCCGAAAAAGGAGAAAAGCTGTCCAGGACCGGCGATGTCCGATTCAAAGATAAAGACCTAAAAGGGGTATATGGCTTCTCGGTTAAAGTCGGTTTGGGAGGAGAAGGGGCTAAGGTGGAGCCTTTCGGGAATATTCGCAGGGATGAAGGAACCGGTGAGCCTGTGGTCCAGGAGGTTCGGGAGCCCATGGCTGATGTGTTCGAGGAAGAAGACCATATCCTCGTCGTGGCGGAATTACCGGGTATTAGCGTTGAGGATGTTCGCATTGAAGTAAGGGATGATTTACTGACGATTTATGCTGAAAG
>CAZDAB010000585.1:0-2465 GCA_964502855.1 uncultured Desulfobacteraceae bacterium
CGATTTAATGCCCGGGCCCAGAGGCATCCTGGAACCGGACTCGAGCCGTTGCAACCTTGTGCCCATCGAATGTATCGATATCGCAATAATTCCCGGTGTCGCATTTGATGAAAAAGGGGGGAGAATAGGATCGGGTAATGGATATTACGACCGGTTTATTCCAAAATTATCGATCACAACAAGAAAGGTTGCGCTTACTTTTGAAAACCAGATCATTCCGCAAATACAAATGGAATCCCATGACAAGTATGTGGATATTATAATTACTGAAGAAAGAATTATCTACAAGATATAACCTCTAAGCCGACACCGGCTTTGCCGGATTCAATTTCTTCTCCAGTTGTTGAAGATTAGTTTCCTGCCCCACAGCAATTACGGTATCTCCACCCTGGATAACCGTCTCAAAAGAAGGATTAAACAGCATATTCCCATCAAGCTTTTTTATTGCAATGATTATCAGGTTGAATTGTTGCCTGATTCCCGAATCTTTCAGCATGACATTTACAAGGGCCGAGGAAGGGTTGACCGGTATTTCCTCCATTTGAATATCTTTACGTCGGTGAGCAAAGGCAAAATCTAAAAAATTGGTCACGGTTGGGCGGATGATCCGCTGGGCCATACTCGTCGCCCCTATATCATAGGGAGATTCCACCCGGGTTGCACCGGCAGCCAGCAATTTAGACTTTGATTCGTCTCTATTCGCACTTGCCATGATAAAAAGGCCCGGATTAAGTTGTCTGGCTGTCAGCACCAGAAAAACGTTTTCCGTATCCGTGGCCAGAGCAGCAATCAGCCCTTTGGCACGCTGTATTCCCGCGTTAAGCAAATTTTTTTCTTCTGTCGCATCACCTAATATATAGAGAATTTTATTGGCATCCATTAGCGGGGAAAGCCCCGGGTCCTTCTCAATAACGGCCAGATCAATCGGTTTTCTTGATAATATTTTGCAAAGAATCTTGCCGATACGCCCATATCCACAAATAATATAATGGTTTCTCAATCGATCAATCTTTTTATCCAATCTTCTCCTCCCTAATATGGTTCTGATTCGGCCTTCAACCATGAACTGAACAACAGCGCCGGCAACATACAAAAAGAAAGTAACGCCTATACAGATAAGCAAAATAGTAAAAACCTGTCCCATTCTGCTCAGATTATGTACTTCGCCATACCCCACAGTGGTAAGCGTGGTGACAGTCATATATAAGGCATCTAAAAGATTCCACCCTTCAATCATCATATATCCGGCGACACCCATACTAATGATGAATATCACTAACAAATTAGCAAAGATCAGATGTTTTGTACTATTCATTCGGACACATAGCTTTTTCCGATTCGGAAACCTGGTTAGTTCCTTAGTTGTAAATTTTGTGCTTTTTATGGCAAAACTTTTTTCTTTTCGCCACAAAGACCCCAAGACACTAAGAACGAATAATAAAATCCTTCGTGTCTTTGTGCCTTGGTGGCAAATATTTCTTGGTTACGGATCGTCCGGATTAGGTTACAGCAAAGCGTATATATTTATCGTTATTTTTCTTTGTTGCTTATGTTTTATTTTTTGACGGGTTTTATCTAATTATGTTACATTTTGTTGAGAAATCAAGGGTTTTTTTACCACCATATTCTGAGCCGAAAACACATAATTCAATACATGGCATGCGTCCTGGGTCGGGGAAAACACTCTTTTCGAATATCAGGTTCTAAATTCTTGACCTAACCCTTTTAATTTGATAGAAAATTTATTTATCATGCATCGTAATTTAAACCAACAATATAACCCTTTCAAATCTTTGTATCAATTTCGAGACCTTTGACATTGAATGAAAATCCCATAAAATACGAACGCCAGCGAGAAGAGATGGTTAGAAGGCAAATTCAAGGACGCGGGGTAACGGATCCCAACGTCCTTGCGGCCATGAACAAAGTCCCGAGGCATCTTTTTGTGAGTGAAGCCTTAAGAGATCAGGCCTATGGTGATTTTCCGCTTCCCATCGGAGAGCAGCAGACCATCTCACAGCCGTATATCGTAGCCGAGATGACCCAGGCACTGCAGCCGGGCCAAGAAGACAGGATACTTGAAATCGGAACCGGATCAGGATATCAGGCCGCAGTTTTAGCAGAAATAGTGTTTCGCGTTTATACGATCGAAAAAATACACTCTCTGTTTTTAAGTAGCCGAAAGCTATTTGACACGCTTCGTTATCACAATATTGTGAGCAAATATTCCGACGGTACTTCCGGATGGTCGGATGAAAGCCCTTTTGATGGGATTATTGTTACCGCAGGTTCTCCGGGAATTCCCAAACCCCTTGTGAGCCAGCTTGCTATGGGGGGCCGTATGGTGATACCTGTAGGGGACCGATACTCTCAGGAGCTGATTAAGCTTTACAAGGATGAACGCGGCATTCACAAAACAAATTTAGGCGGGTGCCGGTTCGTAAAACTTGTGGGTGAATATGGAT
>CAZDAB010000586.1:0-2450 GCA_964502855.1 uncultured Desulfobacteraceae bacterium
TTGTGCCTCGATTTACCCGCAAAATCATGACTTTTCGTTCAGACACTAATTATTATGTTGTCAGGCTTTTGTTTATGCAGGCAATGAAGTAAATATAAAGGTGAATAGTCTTCATAATAGGTAGTAAAAATAATGTATTATATAAAAGATGTGTTAGAAAACCAAGATGTTCGACGCGCTGGAGTGGCCTGACCTGTTAAATAGGGTTCCCTTTTGGGAAATTTAACAGGGTGAACGGCCATGTGTTCCCATGTGCCCAACGAGGGAGAACAGGTAGTCCGATATTACGGCTATTATAGCAATGTGGTGTGCTGAAAACAAATTTTTAAAAACCACACTCGGGCAACCAGGCTTCCTATGCCCAACATTCCAACATTTCAAAGCGATTAGAAAAAAATGCCTTTACCCTGTCTTTTCAGAACGATTAATTATCTCTGCTCATCTGAAGAAAATAACGGTGGAACCGGAGATCGGATGTCAGCTCGGGATGGAAAGCCGTGGCCATCCATTTCCCTTCCCGAACCGCTACAGCGGTGCCGTCGCTTAATCTGGCAATAACGCCGGCATTCCCCCTTACAGCGGTAATATACGGTGCCCGTATGAAAACGGCATGAAACGGTTCTGCCGCGCCCTTTTCAAGTACCGGCACAAAGAGATCGGTTTCGAAGCTGTCCACCTGGCGGCCGAAGGCATTCCGTTTGGCAAAGATGTCCATCACCCCCAAAAGCGGCTGTAAGCTGTCGGTCTCTTTAGCCAAAAAGATCAGCCCGGCACAGGTTCCCCATACCGGATGGGCGGCAGCAAATTCCCGGAGCGGATCCATCAGCCCGTAGGTAACCGCCAGCTTGCCGATGGTGGTGCTTTCGCCGCCCGGAATAATGAGTCCGGTCAACCCGTGCAATTGTTCGGGCAGGCGCACTTCCGACGCTTTCGCTCCAAGCCGGCGCAGTATTTGAATGTGCTCGCGGAACGCCCCCTGGAGGGATAGAACACCGATGTGTAACGTCTTCACTGCCAAGCCTTTACCAGCCCCGGGTTGCCAGTTGTTCTGCCTCGGGAAGTGAACTGGCGCTGATGCCCACCATGGGTTCCCCCAGATTTTCGCTCACTTTAGCAAGAATTTGGGGATCATTAAAATGGGTGGTCGCTTCAACGATTGCCTTGGCACGTACTGCGGGTTCACCGCTTTTAAAAATACCGGAACCCACAAAGATGCCGTCCACTCCGATCTGCATCATCAGGGCGGCATCTGCCGGGGTGGCGATACCGCCGGCTGCGAAATTCACCACCGGAAGCCGCCCCAGTTCTTTGATCTCTTTGACCAGTTCATAGGGGGCCCCGCAATCTTTGGCATATGTCATCAGCTCTTCATTCGGCATCAGTTGGAGCCGTTTTATCTCGCCCAAGACACTGCGCGCGTGGCGCACCGCTTCTACCACGTCGCCGGTACCGGCCTCACCCTTGGTGCGGATCATGGCGGCTCCTTCACCGATCCGGCGCAGGGCTTCACCCAAATTGCGGCACCCGCAGACAAAGGGGATCTTGAAATCGTGCTTGTTCACATGATGCGCTTCATCGGCCGGCGTCAGCACTTCACTTTCATCGATGAAATCGACCCCGAGTGCCTCTAAAATTTGGGCCTCCACAAAATGACCGATGCGGCATTTTGCCATAACCGGAATCGATACTGAGGCCATAATCTCACGGATCAGACCGGGATCCGACATGCGCGCCACACCCCCGTGGGCGCGGATGTCGGCCGGCACGCGCTCCAGGGCCATTACGGCCACGGCGCCGGCCTCTTCGGCAATAGTTGCATGTTCAGGAGTAACCACATCCATGATTACCCCTCCCTTTAACATCTGGGCCAGACCGCGCTTGACGGTTATCCCCCCGACTTGGGTTAATCCGTTGTCTTTTAATTCGGTTTTTTGGTTTTCCATTAAAATCTCCCCATATGGTTCTTTAAGATTTCCACCGCAGGTTTCATACCGCATATTAGAATCTGTTGAATGGTAAGGCCAAATTGATGGAGCGCCTGCGAAATCGTTGGTGCAGGTGGATAATGCCGGTCACTTTTTCAAGAAAAAAACCCCCTCATTTGCATCATCCCTTTCGCAGGGAATTGAATAGATAAATAATAAGTGCTTTATTTGTCAATGCCGAATCACAAAATAAATCGGAAGATGATATTTTTTTCAAAGAATTCTTGGAAAAAAATCTTGCATTTTAAATTGGACCTGGCTATTCTTTTTCAAAAATAGCGTTATGAAAGGTAAGAGACCAGATCACGGCCGGGGGACCGGCCTGGCAAAAAGTCATAAATCCAAGGGCATACGGATCAAAGGCCGCCTCTGGCTGGAGAAAGATGGGGAGAACTTATTGAGCTGGGGCCGGGTGGTGCTTCTGGAGCGTATTCGAGAAACCGGCTCCATCGCGGCGGCAGCCCG
>CAZDAB010000587.1:0-2441 GCA_964502855.1 uncultured Desulfobacteraceae bacterium
GTCTCAAGGGTTGCCAGAAAGGGGTTTTCCGTCTTATAGGGCTCCTGCAAAAAATAATGAACTATCGGTTTCAAGGGCGCCTTCGGGAGGATCACCGTGAAATCGGCATCCGCTTTGGACGGACCCTGCTTAAAAAACCCCTGGATTTCAAGGGGCAGGATACCCGTGAGATCGAACCGGAGCCTGGAAAGTTCTATCACTCTTTTTTGAAGATCACAGGTCCCGTTGCAGGACGTGACAATGGGGTTTCTTTTCAGGTTCAGATAATAACGATCATAAAGGGCTTCACCGGCCCGGGCTTCCAGATCGGCGGTAAAAGTCATCCTGGAACGCTTTAAATCCACAACACCTTCGATCCCCGTACTGAGGGAAATTTTTTCCCCTATTATGCTCCCATCCTTGTTTTGAAAGACGAGATCATCGAAAGACAGTTTTGCTTTCACCTGCCAGGGGCCGGTCTGGGGTCCTGTGACGTTGATTTGGATGGAATCATGAACCTTAATATTCCAATCCGGCGGAATCAGGTGAAAAGCGACGGCGGCATGGAAAAGCGACGTCTCCTTCCCTTGAACCGTAAGGTTTAGATTGTGTTCCTGTAGACGAATGCCAAGTAAAAGATTTTTCAAACCGACAGCGTCGAATCGGGCCTCCGGAAGGATAACGGATTTTTTTTCTGTGTCCATTCGGCCATCCGGGATATACACGCGGATATCTCCGATCAGAATGTCCCGAGCCCCCGTGTTAATCTTTGCCTGGGAGATTTGTACGGCCGCATCCTTAATCTCGATCACAGGATAGTTTCCGGAAATTCCCTCTGCCTTGAGGTCGATGTCCAAAAGTGGCAGGAGTGTATCCGTCTTTTCCATCACGGACAGGCCGCCAATATGAAGTTTCAAGGCAGCAAGGGCGGTTCTTCCCTGTTTCATGTTATAGACAAATCCCGTTTCCATGGACAAAGATTCAGCGCCGGTCACGGATACGGGCAATGATCCCGTCTTTTTTAAATCAGATCCCAAAGCAATACCCTGGCAACGGACGTTAAGCTTTTCCACATCGAAATTTTTGGGGCCGTGGCTATAAGTAAATTTTGAGAGCACCTCCATTTTTTGGATGCCAAGTTCCGAGTCCTGGAGTCTCATGTCTTGAGATTCAAGCGTGCCGCTGAATTTGAGATCGTTGATGTCAAAGGTTGTATCGCCAAGGATGGTCACGTTCGGCGCTGTAAAATTCATATTACGGGAAGAATTTTTGACTTCCAAAGCAAACGATAAAAAAAGCGGTTGGTCGGCGCCGGCTACGGCATGGATTCGGTGGGCCTGAAAAGCTTGATCACCCATAGCTGCCGAGATACGTCCGTCAAGAAGTTCCCCTGACTGAAATCTGATGTCTCGAAAGAAAAAGAGACCGGTAAGACCCCGAACCATTTTGGCCGGAAAAGAAGGCCCTCTTTTTACCGGTAAGATGCCGGGGAATGTCAACCCTTCGGAAAAAAGGTCAAGATATAGGCCGTTCATTTGCATATTTTTAATAATGAGGGATCTGTGACCCCATGGACCCTCAACATCCATATTCGCTCTGATCAAAGGAATCTCCATTGAGAAGGCTTGCTGGGGCCTCAGGGGTTTGAAAAGAATACCTTTGGCCTCTAAGACCATGGGTTTAAAAGAATAAGAAAGGTTTTCTATGGTACATGATGCTCCTGTGGATGCAGAGAGCGATCTTTCTATCATCGGCTTAACTTGGTCAGGATGATAGTAGAGATAAAGGCCCATGCCTGAAAACAGAATCACAACAAAACACAGGGCCATGCCTGAAAACAGAAAAATTTTTTTAATAAGTACCATAAACGTCTCATCAATTTTCATGCAAGATTCAGGTAAAAACTCAATTCGGTATTATCCCCTGTTTTTCTTGTGAATCACATAGAAACTTGATATAAAAACCAAAACAGGTGATAAAATGCCGAATTATAGTTCACCCCATATGCCGGATAGCCCTTCCTTGCCTATTCATATTAACATGATAGCGCCGGGCGTCCTTGGAGTCAAGATTATCGGCCGGCTCGATTCGATAAGCACGGGCAATATCTGGCGTGAGACAAACCTGGAGCTTGACAGAACGTCGCCCAAGCGGGTTATCGTCGATGCTTCTGGAATTGAATACTGTGACGGTTCCGGCATCGGTTATTTGTTTGGGCTTCGTCAGCGCCAGGAAAAAGGCGGCGGCGATTTGGAGATTCGCGGACTCCAGGCGGAGTTTCAACAACTCCTTGATCTTTTTGATCCTTCTGAATTCGAAGAATCACCGAAGATCCAAACCGGTCCCATCAGCTTTTTTGAAAAGATCGGACGGTCAACTTGCCGAATCTGTGAAGAAGCCCATACGTTCCTTGAATTTGTAGGAGAAGCCGGTGTGGCGACGGTCAAGGCCTTGCTCAACCC
>CAZDAB010000588.1:0-2431 GCA_964502855.1 uncultured Desulfobacteraceae bacterium
TCCTGGGCAAAATCGATAAATCCCTGGGGAAAGGTTCCAAGATAAAGAATGATCACGATGAAAAAGATTCCGAGAAGGTATGTGGAAAACCTCAGGCTGATTTTCGGCATTGGGGATTCTATGCTGGTATACGCCGCCCTGACCATTTTCAAATAGTAAAAGACGGCAATACCGGTATTGATGACCGCCAGAATGACCAGTGCGTACATATCCTTTTTAATTGCAGCAGTAAAAAGGAAAAGCTTTCCGGTAAACCCTACGGTGGGAGGGATACCGGCCATGCCGAAGGCACCAACAGCCAGGGTGAAAGCCAGCAGCGGCGAACGTTTGTATAGCCCCTTAAGGTCATCAAAACTGATGTTTTCCCCTTTGGGAGCCAGGTTGTAAATTACGAAAAAACAGGCCAGATTCATCAGAAGATAACCGGCGATATAGTAAATGCCGGAGGTAAACCCGAGTTCGCTGGCACAAAGAAGACCGACCATGACATAGCCCGCATGGGCGATGCTGGAGTATGCCAGAAGACGCTTGATATCGTCCTGAACCAGTGCTGCAAGATTTCCAAAGCTCATGGAGAGCACGGCAAGGATGGCCAGGACCCAGGTAAACTGGCCGGAATCCACGCCGGCCAAAAAGATCAGCCGGATCAACAGAGCCACGGCTCCCACCTTGGGAAGGGTGGCCACAAAACCTGACGTCTCGTTGGCTGCCCCCTCATACACATCCGGGGCCCAGAAGTGCATGGGAAAAAGAGCCAGCTTATAAAAAAAGCCGCAAAGCAGCATAACCAGACCGATCATTATGAGGGGCTTTTTCAAGATCATGCCGGGGATGATTTTTACCAGGTCGGCAAGATAGGTGGTGTGGGTCAAGCCAAAGATATAGCTCATACCATAAAGGGTTATACCCGATGCCGCCGCACCGAAAAGAACGTACTTGATTCCGGCCTCCATGGCCTCCCGATACGCCCCACGTTTCCGGAAAGGAATAATGATAAAGAGAGCAAAAGAAGCGATCTCAAGGGAGAGTATTATTGTGATAAGTTCCACAGCACTACTCATGCATACCAGACCGAAAGCGCTCAGTGTAAGAAAAAAATAATACTCCGCTTCAAGTGTTTTGTCGATACCTGAGAGGCCTTCTCCCAGATAAATTACGATAAAAAGCCCAAATGTAATAATGACCTTGAATATCTGTGAATAAGCATCAATGCGGTAAGCGTCAAAGAAAAGGGAGCCTTCCTGTCCGTAAGTATATACGGATGCCACTACGGCCAGCGCGGACAAAACAAGGCCCATCCATTGCAGTCGGGCCTGATTTGGTTTTGTCAATGAGACGAAAAAAAAGACCAGAATCATGAATGTTAGTGCCAGTTCAGGTAGAAACAGTATCATATGTATAAATCCATTAGAACATCATAATAATGATTCGTCATCATGTAATAATTTTACAAAAATTCCTTTTTACGAGTTCATCAATACTTAAACGCCATCAGGTTTTTAACGGTCTCGCCCAGTGAGTTCAAATGTGCATGATGCCCGGCTGGAGACGCGTGCATACCCGACTCCACTTGCTTGAGCAGGTGGGCGGTGCTGGTGTCCATAACGTTCAGTAAGGGGGTAGGATGAAATCCGATCCAGAACACAAAAACAGCCAGAAACATCAGGGTTGCCGTCTCCCGTAAATTCAGGTCAAAAAGTTGTGATCGATCCCCAGGGTGCAAGTGCCCGTCCGAATCTGCCCAGACCATCTTCTGAACCAGCCGGAGCATATAGGCCGCTGCCAGGATTGCTCCCACCACGGCAAAACCGCCCACAATTTTGTATTTGCTAAAGCAGGCAGTAAGAACCAGCAATTCTCCAACAAAGCTGTTTGTTCCCGGAAATGCCAGCGAGGACAGGGAGAAGATCACCAAAAAGCTCACATATATGGGCATCATGATACCCAGGGCGGAATTGTCTGAAATCTCTCTGCTGTGGGTCCGCTCATAGATCATCCCAACAAGGATAAACAGAGCCCCCGTGGTGATGCCGTGGTTTACCATCTGTAAAATAGCGCCTTTGATTCCCACATCGTTTAGAAGAAAAATTCCCAGGGTGACAAAACCCATATGGCCCACACTGGAGTAAGCAATAAGCCGCTTTACATCGCTCTGGCCCAGTGCAAGATAACCACCGAAAATAATTGACATTATTGAGACTGCAATCAAATAGGGCATGCAGTAAACCGTGGCCGCGGGGGCCATGGGAAGACAGAACCGCAAAAAACCGTAACCGCCCATTTTAAGCAGAATACTTGCCAGAATAACGCTTCCTGCCGTAGGCGCCTCCACATGAGCTGCGGGCAGCCAGGTATGGAAAGGAAACATAGGGACCTTTATTGCAAAAGCCAGTGCAAACGCCAAAAAGATCCACATCTGGTAACTAAAACT
>CAZDAB010000589.1:0-2430 GCA_964502855.1 uncultured Desulfobacteraceae bacterium
ACTTATTGAACTTATTTTGTCTATTGAAGATTGTAAGAAAGAGTCTAACTGACTAAAAATTAAAAGGAAAGCCCGATATACCTCGATTTGCGGAAAATACAGTAAGTCTAATTCGACTCCCGCCGCCTCCACCACTTTTTTATAATAATTTCAATGCTTTATAATTTTTAGCCGCTACCAAAATGTGTAGCACGTGTGTAGCGGCTATTTCTTACTTTTCTTAAACTCCAACACTTCTCCACGGGCTTCTTTTTTTAGTTGTCTAATCGCTGTTATTACTTGAATATGCTCACGTTTTTGTGGCTGGAAATACCTATCAAAGGCTTTGTTGGTTGAATGACCGGTTCCACCTCGTTTGATTTCTTCGGGAGTAAGGATTTTACCAAGAGCTGTTGCAACTGTGTGTTTTGTTCCTCCGTACAAACCAACGCCTTCAACCCCAAGGTTTTTACATGCACGATCCCACCATGTTTTAAAATATTTAGGGCCGAATTGTGAACCGGCAATAATACCTTTTATTCCTTGCAGATGTCTGAAAAAATACATATCTGGCAATCCTTTTGGCATTGACCGAATTAATTTGATATCTTCCTCGTCAAGGTAGGCATATTTCCCTTCATAATTTGTACCCTCTTTTGGCTCTTTAATTAAAATATACCCTGCCTCAAGATTTATATCCCTTTCCTTAACCATCCGCATCTCACCCGGCCTGATTTTAATATATGTTGAAAGCAACTTTATGCCGAGCCATATTTTGGGGTTGGTATCCCAGGAGATTCTTCTGATTTCACCGAGAATTTTTTCAAGGGTTTCAATATCAGTAATATTTCGCCATCCGAGCTGATATTTAATTTCAGGGAATTCCGGCATTTCGATTGTTTGCTTATTGTTCTTCTTTTCTCTGCGAACAACCCAACTCCAAAAATCGTGAAGGCATGATTTCATATTACTGCGAGTTTTTTTTGATGCTATTTCGCCTTGAGGAGTTATCCATGCCTTATCAAACAATAAATCTTCAATATCACCGTCGGATATGGTTTTAATATTGCGGTTGCCCCATTTAGCAATCGCTCTGTTCATAAAATTTGTGTAAGATTGAACAGTTTTCTTTCTTTTGACGGAAGACGCTTTCATTTCCAACCACTTTTGAGCTAAATTTTCAAATCCAAGTGGGTTTTCTTTTTTGTAATCACGTACATCAAAACTCCCTTCATCCGTTTTAAACCTGATACCATTTAAGAATCTTGCTGCTGCCTCATACGATTGAAATCGTCTATAAATATCTCTGCCGAATTTAACATAGAAACTTGTTGCTCCGCATTGTGTATGCTTCTGGCAGAAACAGCCCTTGCGTCTTTCATCATGAGCAAGACGTCCACCACATATAATACATTTTTCCCTCGTTCCTATGTATCCTTTCATGCAAAAACCTCCCCCAAAATTATGAATCGCATTATATACATGGTGGGCATTCTGTGTCAAATTTTGGCATATTATTTTGTTTGCCTGATCAGAAGTTTTATTGCTGAATCGGTTTTGGTTTAGATGTTCTTGTGTATCATTGTTCAAATCTAATTTTGCCATTCGTTACCCCTCTGTTTCTTATGGATTCTGCTGATCCACAGCTTTTGAGGCCAGAGGTGAGGCCTCGCCCATTTTAGAGAGTGGGTGCTCTTTTAAATTCGACACAATACATTTCTATACCGCAATCTGTGTCGGCGGCCTGAAAACAACAAGTGCGCTTGGAAATGGGGCGCTGTTTTTAGCGTCTCCGAATTTTAACCTTCCCTTGACGAATTTAATTTCAGATGCGTTCATTGAATAATCATGCCACCAGCGAGTATCGGTTCTGGCAGGAACCAAACACACAACGGTTGCCCCTTTACGTGAAGATTGATAAGCTTTTTTCATCCAGTCGCTTATTTCTCGTCCATAAGGCGGATTCATAAAAACGTTTTCCTGTCCCCAATCCTGTTTCAACCCCTTATCCTCTTTGGTGAAATACGTGTTACATTTCGCATTTTTGTGAGTAGCGCACGGGTCAAGGGTAAATCCAAACTCTTCATTCAATTCATTAAACAATCCCTGCGGTGTTGGCCATTCAACAGTTTGGCTGCTGAAATGGACTTTGTTAAAAGTATTCTTTGCCATAATAAACCTCCAGTTTTTATATCCAGACATTTCCAATGGAAACTTGTGTCTGGCTTGTGCCAGGATCTGGAAACCTGGCTCGGCAAAGTAATTTTTATTCATTTCAATGGTCTTAATTATCATACCAACCCAATCACGATTAGCGCTCTTATTCCTCCTTACAAAACAGGCCCGAAAGCTTTTACCAAAACCCACTAAACACGCAGATCGACGTCTCGGCATTGGCCGCACATTTAAGACCAAAAAATGTTCTACGAGTTTTTCTGGTTGATTGTGGAA
>CAZDAB010000590.1:0-2428 GCA_964502855.1 uncultured Desulfobacteraceae bacterium
GTTATGTTTTAGTTCTTAGTATACTAATATAAGTAATTTTGATGACAAAGAGACTTTTAGTATGTCCCTAATCCTCGTATTTTCTTTTAACCTTTTCGGTTAATGCCAAAATCGCACTTCTGATCTTTTGTGGTTTCACAATTTCAACCTCATCCCCCCACCCCAAAACCTGGGCAAAAAATTCAAAGTTTGGAACTAAAAAATACTTGAAGACATATTTTTTATCGCTTTTCGACACAAGTTCCTGACTTGCATGAAAAGGTTGTGTAATCACATATTGCGCCTGGATTTTTGTAAATGCAATATGAATTTCAACGGGTTCTTTGTTTAAAACACTTATACCTACAACGTTTTTATAATACTCCTTTGCATCAAATCCTATATCAATAAAGTCGGATAGATTATCAGCTTCCATATTCACAAACCTGTCTAAACCATAGGTCCTGATTCCGGAATATTTTTCATTATAACCGATCAAATACCATCGATTTCTGTATTCCTTTAACAAATACGGATGTACAATATGCACCGTGTTCTTTTTTGCTGTAAAAGTTCTATATTCAATCTTAAGTACCTCCTTATTTTTTAGGGCACCAATGATTGGTTCCAGGTATTCTGTCCCTTTCGTTTCATCAACTTTTTCAAATTCAATAAAATTCCGGTAAGTATCCTCGTCATAATGCCGATAGACATTAACGGCATTTACGAGCTTCTGCACAGAACCGGAAAACCTGCTGAAAATTTCAATGCCTTTGAATTGCTCCAAAAGCTTTGATGCGAAAACAATTGATTCTAACTCTGCTTCATTCAAGGGAATATTATCAATGGAGTAATTGGGGTCATCATAATAGTAAACTTTATTAACCCTGTCTATTCTGATTGGAGCATGATACCCCAAATGTTCATCGTATCGCATAGCATGAATATCTCCATCAATCGTTCTTTCCCCAATCGGATAAATATCCAAAGCTCGTTCACAGGCTTCCTTGAGTTCTTTCTTCGTTACATAGGTCCTTTCAATTAAGCAGCGATTGATTACCCTGTATCTGATAAGTGCTTCTTTATTTTTAGGCATATTTCTTACTAATTTTTTATTGAAGATACACTGCGATATGAGTTGCTAGGTTTGCTGAGAATTTAATTGATTAACTCTAAATCTAAATTTAATGCAAAAGAAAACTAAAACCAAAGTATCTTCAATTAATACCACGAAACCCATAATTAGAACCCTGATTACCCAGTCTTATACACAAAAATGGAAAGGCTGCATTTACATTTCCTCATACGACTCTACCGGACAAATTCTATATCAATTGAAAAGCATATCCACCAATTATACCGGGGAATTTTTAAACCATCCGTTTTTCGTATTTATTTCCACAAGCCGAACCAAAGTTGAAAACCAAATGAATGAGAAAATTCGGGAACTCATTAAGAAAATTTAAATTGTATGGATAATAACTCAAATAAAAATTTGCTGCTCCTTGTAGGACAAATTGCTCATGAAGCTTCTTTGTGCAAACTTGATTTCAGTAAGTTTGGCCGAATAAAAGATGAAGTATCAACCGTTGGGAACTTTCTTGACATCTCATTCAGGCAAGCGGTTTTATTTTCCTGCATAGTAGAGTTGAGCCTTTATCGATTAGTTACATTGGAAAGCCTGTCCCGGCATATAAAATGCAGCAGCATTTTAAAAGTCATTGCTTTTTTAGATGAGATTGAAGAACTGGAGAAAAAGTCCCTTGTCACCAGAAGAATTAGATGCCGGAATCAAAAACCTTCATACAATGATATCGGATTTCAGGTACCGAATCAGGTTGTCGAAGCGCTCAGAACATCGGATAAAAGTCATCTTCATCGAAATCACAAAATGGATTTCCCGAATCTTCTGAAACAAATCAGTATAGCCGTTTCAGAGCGTCAGGAAGAAATTATTTCAACTCAGGAATTAACCCAAGAAGTAGAGACCTTGATTCAGAATAACCGGGAATACTCTTTCATTCAGTATTTAAACAAGAATCTTGTTAATACAATTAATAAATGTGTTGCTTTGGTTCTTGCTTACAATCACTTTACGGGCATCGTTTTAATGGATAAAGATAGTTTGCCAGAAGCTATTTTTGATGATTTTAACGATCAAATACAATTCAAGAGAAGTATTTTTAGCGGTCACAATGAACTTATCGGTGCTGACATAATTACTTTACAGCATTTCGAATTTGCGAATGAGCGAGTACTTTCATTATCACCTCGTTCTACAAACATCCTTTATCAGGAATACCCGGAACTGAAAATACAGGAATCAGAGGATTTTGTGCGTTTAAAATCTGATAATATTACTGAGAAACCTCTTTTCTTTGAAATGGATCTGAATAATGAAATTAAAAATATTGAAAATGTCTTAAAAAACAGGAAATTCAAATCTTTT
>CAZDAB010000591.1:0-2418 GCA_964502855.1 uncultured Desulfobacteraceae bacterium
CCATGGAATTTGTTAAAGGGGGATTGGACCCGTTTCGACGGATATTTCCAGACGTGTCTTTGTACCATTCCCCCACCGGAAAAAGCAAACTCATTGTATGTCGGAAAACACAGTTAAATGAAGGACTGTGCGACATCGTTTATTAAGAAGTTACAAGCCAAATAGTCATCTGCTTAAACTTATGCCAAAAACATTGGTTTTTCCTTTATAACAGCTGAGGTAAGATTATGATGAAAGTAATTTTTCACGAAGATTTTTATCAGGTTTACACCTCTGATCCTGCGGCTGAAAAAGGACGTATGGAGGCAATCGTTCAAACCATCCAATCTCACGTAGAATTTGTCACGGCGGTTCCGGCAACCCAAGCCCAAATTTCAGCGGTTCATGCCCAACGCCATATTGAACATGTCCGCCGAATAGGGCCTTATTCCACGGCGGCATTAGCTGCCGGAGGCGCGGTGCAGGCCGCGACATTGGGTCTGACGGAACCGTGTTTTGGATTAATTCGACCTCCGGGCCATCACGCCTCTGCAGATTCAGCCTGGGGTTTTTGTTATTTCAATAATATGGCCATTGCCCTTGAATCATTAAAACAAAGCAAGCAAATCCAGGAAGCATATGTATTGGACATTGATTTGCATTACGGTGACGGCAACGTCAATATTCTTAGCAGTAAAGATTATGTAACGGTTTGTAATATTGATTCATTTGATCGAAGTGCTTATATCGACCGGGTCACCAGTGAAATGGAAAATTGTCACGCCGATCTGATCGGCATATCCGCCGGATTTGACAACCATAAGGACGATTGGGGCGGCCTGCTTGCTACCGAAGACTACCAAATCATCGGCCAACGGGTTAAATCCGCTGCAGACCAGAATGGCGGCGGGTGTTTCGCAATTCTGGAAGGTGGTTACAACCATAATGTTCTGGGACAAAATGTAATGGCGCTGATTGACGGCTTGTCCGGTTGAATGGAAATATTCCTCCTTACCTCAACCCATTTCAGTAAAGACAAAAGAAGATTATATTTCATCTTTTCTATTTTGGCAAAAGGCACCGTGAGACTACCGGCATGGAAAATGATGAGTTTTCCCTGTGGTTCGACGATAACAGAAAAAGGCAACAGGACCATCAGCACTACAAAAATGATTTGCGTGAATTTCATCAGATTCGCCGACTTTATCATAACCTATTCCTCCGCGTTAAATTGTGATTCTTTTGGAAAAACCATTTTGCCGCATAAACTCAAATCGTATCCATCCAGTTTCACGGATAGGTCACGGAATTGGCGCTCATGAAGAAGGCTCAGAAAGAGTTGAACTCCCTGTTCAAAAAAATGCTCTTTTGAAATAAGAAGATCAAATCGCTCCCAGCGAAGGGGAATAAAGTCCAATCCCAAAAGACTTGCGACCGGTTTGATGGCAGGAGCCATATCGGCCCGGCCCGAAAGCACCTCCATGGCCACATCCAGATGGCTTCTGAATTCTTGATCATACCCTTGGATTTGCGTGTCTTTGAGGCCGGCCTTCTCGAGTTCCCGATCAAGGAGGAGGCGGGTGCCTGTGCCAACCGGACGATTGGCAATTTTGACTTCCGGTTGTCCCAGGTCGGAAACGCCGGAAATTTGCTTAGGATTTCCTTTGGCTACCAGAAATCCCTGTTCTCTTCGGCAGAAATTCACCAGTACTGGAAATTTTCCTTTAAGTTCTTTCTGTGCATACTCAAAGTTGTACTCCTGTTCATCATCCTGCAAAAGGTGACTGCATGCCACATGACAAACGTCTCGGCCCAGGGCCTTAAGACCTCCCATACTGCCCACGTTGCCGAAAACGGCCATATGCTCAGTATAAAGAGTATTAAAAAGGGAAATGATTTTATCCAAAAGGATATCATTGCTCCCGGCGATGATTAGAAGGCCGTGATACGGCGGCAACGGTTTCTCCGGTTTGGGATAGTTTATGGTTTGATTCTCCAGCCACCGTTCAACAAGATGGCGGGGAAAGAGCCATTTGCCGGTTACCTTGCTGGCAGGCAGCCCTTTATCGGCGACCAGGGTGTAAACCATCTTCTCATTAATATTTAAGAACTCGGATACCTCACGTGTGTTGAGCAGTATCTTTTCCTTACTCATTTTATTATTTCCCTCGTTATTCTGATTTCCATCAAAAATGCGACCTTATGGTTGATGTATGCCTTTTGAAGGATTAATTGTTTTGCTACGAAGTGTTATATATGTCAAGTCATATAAGGAACTATTTGTCAATATATTATTTAATCAGAATAGGTTAGAAAATTTTTCAGCTTTAACTAACCATAAACAACAATCATTAACTGCTATTTTTTCATTACAAAAATTATCATGGGATAGGGGGCTTGATTTTTTATAATCTTCTGATATATTCTCTCCGCATTTGT
>CAZDAB010000592.1:0-2414 GCA_964502855.1 uncultured Desulfobacteraceae bacterium
GTAAATACTACCAAATTTATCTTTAGATTTCAATATTCGCTTATTTTAGGATTAGCAACCTCAGTTTTTTGCTTTAAAAAGAAAATTCTTATCCTTATATCCTTATATCCTTTCGAAAGGTCGAAACAGGCTTTGAAAGAAAAAGAACGTCTTTTAGAAAACATCTTTGATGCCATTCAGGATGGAATCATCGTCTTGGATCGAAACCGTAACATTGTTCGGGTCAACCGCTGGATGGAAAGAAAATACGCATCTGAAATGCCGTTTATGGGAAAAAAGTGCTATGCGGTTCTTCAGAACAGGCGAGATCATTGCCCGGAGTGTCCGTATCCTCAGACTTTGGAAACCGGAGTACCGTCCAGGCACCTTTTACCGTATCCATCCCTTCAGAACCCCACCGGTTGGATCGAGGTTTCCGTGTCTCGACTTGAAGATACTGACGGCAATGTAACCGGAGCCATTGAACACGTTAAGGACGTTACCGACCGCGTGCAAACCGAAGCGGCGCTGAAGGACGAATCGGTTCGGCGGCGTCTTTTGATCGAGCAGTCCAGAGACGGGATCGTTGTCATCGATCAAAACGGCAGGGTATACGAGGCGAACCAGCGATATGCAGACATGCTCGGATACACTATGGAAGAAATCCTTCAACTCTATCTTTGGGACTGGGATACCCAATGGACCAAGGAGCAACTGCTGGAAATGGTACGCACGGTTGACGATACCGGTGATCACTTCGAGACTCGCCATCGTCGCAAGGACGGCACCTACCTGGATGTTGAGATCAGCACCAATGGGGCTGTATACGGCGGACAGAAATTTGTGTTCTGCGTATGCCGGGATATCACCGAGCGTAAACGCACGGAACAGGCCCTGCAGGAGAGTAAGGAAAAATTTCGTTCGGTGGTTGATCAGGCCGCTGAAGCCATATTTTTGCATGATCGTAACGGGTGCATTATAGACGTCAATCAGGTTGCCTGTACGAGACTGGGGTATGAAAAAGAGGAACTGTTAACTTTATATGTCAAAGACATTGATCCGGATTTTGTTGAGAGAAAAGATGAAAAAATATTTTGGAAAGAGTTGGAGAAAAAGGCCCCGGTTATTTTCGAAGCAAGACACCGCCGAAAAGATGGAAGGATCTTTCTGGTGGAGGTCAGTTTAAGCCCGATTCAATATGGCAAAGAAAAGATAATCCTGGCCCTGGCAAGAGATATTTCTGAACGCAAACATCTTGAAGCTCAACTTCAACAAGCCCAAAAAATGGAGGCAATCGGCACGCTGGCAGGTGGAATCGCCCATGATTTTAACAATATTTTAGGAATCATTCTCGGAAATGCAGAGCTGGCAGTAGATGTTGTCCCTGAATGGAACCCAGCCCGGGTTAATCTTGATGAGATTCGCATCGCCAGTTTACGGGCCAGAGACGTGGTGCGGCAACTCCTCAGTTTCGCACGCAAAACAGAAGTGAAGAAAAAACCGACAAATATTGCCGTTATTATCAAAGAGGCGCTAAAGCTAATGCGTTCATCTATTCCCACAAGCATTGAGATACGCCAGAATATTGTCAAAGAGGTTGATACAATCCTTGCGGATCCCACCCAAATCAACCAGGTTCTCATAAATTTATGCATCAATGCCGCGCATGCGATGATAGAGAATGAGGGCATTCTTGAAGTCAACCTAAAAAACGTAGAACTTTTTGAGAATACTGCAAGTCGATATCCTGATTTAAAACCGGGGCGTTATGTAAATCTGATCGTCAGCGATACCGGCCATGGTATTTCCCACGAAGACATTGATCGAATCTTTGATCCCTATTTTACGACAAAGGAAGTCGGCAAAGGTTCTGGAATGGGACTTGCTGTTGTTCACGGCATTATAAACGGGCATGACGGTACAATTTTAGTAGAAAGCGAACAAGGAAAAGGAACGACTTTCAGTATCTTTTTCCCGGTGATTGAAGCGCAAGCAATAACAGAATCTGCAACACTTGAAGGACTCCCTTCGGGGAATGAAACCATACTTTTTGTAGATGATGAAGAATCTCTGGTAAAAATGGGACGTCAGATATTAGAGCGGCTCGGTTATAAAGTTGAAACCCGGACAAGCTCTATAGAAGCTTTGGAGTTGTTTACATCAAAACCTGATGAATTTGATTTGATTATCACCGATATGGCCATGCCCAAGATGACCGGCGACAAGCTTGCAAATCAGATCCTAAAAAAACGTCCGGGTATGCCGATTATTCTCTGCACCGGGTTCAGCGAAAAAATCGATAAAAAAACAGCCAGAGAAATAGGTATTACCGAATATATTGAAAAACCGATCGATATGAGTGAGTTTGCATTTAACGTTCGGAAAGTATTGGACGGCCATAAAGGGTAAACAAAACCGATATAAAATAACAGAAT
>CAZDAB010000593.1:0-2412 GCA_964502855.1 uncultured Desulfobacteraceae bacterium
TAACCGGGTCGACCTTCTCCTGCATGGTCTTGCCGGATATGACATCACCAAATTTAACGGTCCCGTCAACTTCGGAAATTATGGGTGTTGTAAAGGGATCCCAGGTTACCAACAGGTCTCCGACCTTAACTTCTTCACCGTCTTTTACCTTAATGTGGGCGCCATAAATGACAGGAAATTTTTCTCTTTCGCGTCCGGTATCGCTAACAATGGCGATTTCTCCTCCCCGACGGTTCATGACAACAAGCTTATTTCCATCTTTTTCCACAACATTAAGATTTAGAAAATTAATTTTACCTGCGGCCCGGGCTCTGATATCGGCCTGTTCAACCCTGCGCCTGGCCGTTCCTCCAATGTGGAATGTGCGCATGGTCAGCTGGGTTCCGGGCTCACCGATTGACTGAGCCGCAAGGATTCCCACCGCCTGACCGATTTCGACCTTTCCTCCGTGGGAAAGATCCCGTCCATAACATTTTGCACACACACCATAAACGCTCTTGCATGTCAGAACCGACCTTATTTTCGCACTGGTAATTCCTGCATCTTTAATAGCCTTTACAGCATCTTCGTCCAGGTCTTCTCCGGTTCTTATAATCACTTCATCTGTAAACGGGTCATGGATATCCTCTGCGGCAACACGCCCTAAAATACGTTCTTCGAGACGCTGAATCACTTCTCCGCCTTCCATCAAAGATTCAACCTCAACACCAAGTATGGTTCCGCAATCTTCTTCCGTAACAATACAATCCTGGGCAACATCGGCAAGCCGTCGGGTAAGATACCCCGAATTGGCGGTCTTTAAGGCCGTATCCGCAAGGCCTTTCCTGGCGCCGTGAGTGGAAATGAAATATTGAAGCACGGAAAGGCCTTCCCTGAAATTGGCACTGATGGGCGTTTCAATGATTTCACCCGATGGTTTCGCCATCAGTCCTCGCATCCCTGCAAGCTGACGCATCTGATCTTTGCTTCCCCTGGCCCCGGAATCTGCCATCATGAAAATTGGGTTAAAACTTTCTTCAATAACAGGCTTTCCGTTTTCATCCAGAACAGCATTTCCATCAAGGTCCGTTGCAGGGGCCATTCGCATTGATTTCATCATCTCATCAGCCACATCGTCAGTTGCTTTTGCCCATATATCGACAACTTTGTTATATTTTTCACCCCGTGTGATAAGACCCTCGATGTATTGAAGGCCGATTTTTTCAACCTGCTTCTCGGCATTTTCCAAAATATCCCATTTGGCAGACGGTATGATCATGGCGTCAATGGAAATGGAAAGCCCGCCCCGGGTTGAATATTGGTAACCGATATCTTTCAATCTGTCGGAAAGAATAACCGTAGCCTTTGGTCCCAGATTCCGGTATGCATAATTCACCAGTTCGCTCAGTGTCCTTTTGTCCCTGACATTGTTTACCATAGAAAAAGGTATCTCGGGTCGTTTTTTAATCACCTGAAAAATATGATACGCCCGGTCTGCAAAGATAACACGGCTGATTTCCTTTTCTTCCAGGGCAAAGGCTTTTTCAGCGTCTTCATCTGAAACGCTGAACATCCGCTTAAATTCGTCTTTTCTGAATAGGCCGACAATCCCTTGATTATCCCTTTCAGGGCCTTTTGAATATTGGGCCACCATCTCAGAAAAATCCGCGCCGGCCTTCAGTTTTCCTAAAACGGTCTCGGACTCTTCTTTATCAAACACCTTGATATGACGTATCATCATGATATTGTCTTTGGGAATAATCTCCCACAACAGGATACGCCCCACGGTCGTATTATACCTTTTTCCTTCCATGCGAACGATAATTCTGGCATGAAGATCAACGGCATTGGCATCGTATGCGCATCGAACTTCTTCAGGATTTGCAAATATTTTACCTTGGCCTTTGGACCCGGAAACCCCTCTTGTCATGTAATAGATACCCAGGACAATATCCTGACTCGGTACAATTATAGGACTCCCATTTGCAGGAGAAAGAATATTGTTACTGGACAGCATTAATACCCTGGCCTCTATCTGGGCCTCCACGGATAGGGGGATATGAACAGCCATCTGATCGCCGTCAAAGTCAGCATTAAATGCCGTACAGACCAGCGGATGAAGCTGCAGGGCCTTTCCTTCAATGAGAATCGGCTCAAATGCCTGAATCCCCAGCCGATGAAGCGTGGGGGCTCGGTTTAATAAAACCGGGTACTCCTTTACCACCTCATCTAAGGTGTCCCAGACCTCCGGGACTTCTCTTTCCACCATTTTCTTGGCACTCTTTACTGTGGACACGAGTCCTTTTTGTTCAAGACGATAATATATGAACGGCTTGAACATCTCCAGAGCCATCTGTTTGGGCAGACCGCACTGATGCAGCCTGAGATCCGGTCCTATGGTAATAACGGTACGGCCGGAATAATCGACCCTTT
>CAZDAB010000594.1:0-2412 GCA_964502855.1 uncultured Desulfobacteraceae bacterium
TTTCAAGACTGCCGCCAGGAGCCAGCAATTCGTTCATGGTATTGAACCCTCCTTATTCACCGGTTTTTTTCTTTCCCGGCACTTATAATTTATTTGTAGAGGATGCAAGTTATAAATTTAACAATATCGCTTTGCTAACCAACAAAAATTCCCAAACATATAAAATTATGTATTTAAAGTTATATTGTCAAGAAAATTTTAAATCAAAGGCCCTTCCCCCCAGGGTAAACGCATTTGATTTCGGTGCAGCGTAGCGACGGCGTGTTTCTCTTGGAAACCGACTGACTGTTTGAAGGGCTTTAACACGCGTTTGTCCGAGCCGAATGAACTTATAGCAATAAAATCAATGATATAAATTAGCAACAAATTGTTCTTAATAACTCCGGCGCGGCTCGGGCTTACGGGTGATTAAGCACAAGTTTCAGTCGGTTGGAAAGAGATATACGCCGTCGTGGAGCGTTCCCCCTGTATTGGGAGTCAAATGCGTTTGCCCTTCCCCCCTAGTTCCCTGCTTCCAACATAATGTTATGTAATCGCTCCGCTCGCAAACAGAATGTTTCCAGTTTTGCATCGATTACCTGAGGAAAAGGAGAACCGTCACTTTCAATTGCCAATCAACAATGCATCAGTTGAAGGCCTTAACAACAAAGCAAAAATTATCAGTCGCAGAGCATACAGCTTCAGATCTATAAGGAATCACATTTTAAACCTTTATCATTGCTTAGCTGATCTACCATGGCCGAAAATGGTGCATACATTTATGTGAAAAGCCATAAAAAATATAGTTATTATTTATATTTGCTGCACCCAAGGGATCAAACTTAAATATTGTAGGTCAGCATTTTAATATTTAAGTCTAATCCCCCGTTTTTTATTTATTACTAAAAAATATTCGCAATATTTACTCCAAGGAATAAGCTGAGGATCATAAAAGCAAGTACTACTCCAAGTTTCGAAGTCCAATTCTTATCAAGAGGCCAAAGACGCTGGTCCAAGAACTTCTGATAATCTGGCTTTGAAAGCCCAGAAAGCCCAACCCAACTTGATGGAATTCGATTTTGTCGAACAATGATCGTTGTGATCATTGGCGTTGCAACAGCAATCGGAACTAATAACTCAAGCCACAACTGGGAGGTATCCAGATTACTTAGATCACGTTGCGCACTGCGTGAAAGAATGGGGATCACGAGGGCGCCAGATAAATACCAGTAAAGATTGTTAAGCGTGTGGTTCCAATGTTCAAGGCCAAATTCATTAAGATCAGATTTAACATTCAGCTCTAAATAAAGGCCAAATTTTTGTGAAGTTTTTAAGTGTTCAAAACGACAGAAAAAATAAGAGTGCAACAAAGATTGGAAAAAAACGAGCCAACCTAACGAGATGATGACCGCATCTTCCAAGTGAAATAACAAAACCGTAACCCATTGATCTCTTGGGGGAAGTATTCTATCATTGCCATATTTTGTTTTGTTGTCATTGATGATCTTCAATATTTCTTTTTTCCGCCACTGGTATTGTTGTTCCTTGGTCGGATTCTTTATTCCCTCTAATCCCTCTAAAGAGCAGGGGTTTTTTTCCTCTCTGTATTTGCGATCCACTATCCAATTATTCCACAACCATTTTGATAAAAAGTCTGGATCTTCGCATGCTCGGGCCAATTGACCTGAAAACGTTGTTTCATGAAGCATGGTATTTCGTTCTCGTTCACTGTCCACCCACATACAAAGAAATCCAATTAAAAAGCTAAATATAATGAAATAGAAGCGATATTTTTTGAATTCTTTTATTAGCGTTATTAGTGTGTTCTTGGAGACTTTTTCATTGTCCCTTCTCTTGATGACATTCGTTTCAGGAAGCTTTTCCCACACTTTGATAAACGCATCCCAACTCTGCCAAATGACAAGAGCAGCAAGCGGGAAATAGATAGGAAAAAGGCACCAAGCAGGCACCTCAAAAAAAGTTTTATAAGGGACAACAAACAGTGAGTTGACTATTGGTTCATTATAGTCAGCCCACCACAAAGCGCATACATCAATTAGAATAGAAATAATAAACAGTATGAGAGTGATTATCCATAGAGGCCTGCTTCTAAGCAAGTAGTCAGGATTTTTCATGATTGCCTTAATCTCCCTTTTTGGCTTTTGGATAGCTCCTTGATATGTTTTGAAAAAAACAAAAGCACATTAAGCTTTTGTCAGGCTATGTTTTTCTTCTCTTAAACATAACATGCAGATTAGCATGGGAATTCGTAGACTACATAGCAAAAGTTCGATTACCTGGCCTTTAATAATGATCGTGTGAACTGCTAAAATTTATTAGTCGAAAGGCAGGAAGTCTTATTTCATAACCACAATACTGTCAATGCCGTTGAATTAAGGTTTTGATAAAAATTATCTCTTGTATTTTTGAGTA
>CAZDAB010000595.1:0-2409 GCA_964502855.1 uncultured Desulfobacteraceae bacterium
GCGCTGAATACGCTAACCAAACAAGATTTTCTCCAGCTCCTTGGACGGGGAGCGGCAAGTCGTTATCAGCTTTTGTTTTAAAGCAAAAACAACCTGGAGAAAAGTACACCAGACATCCGTGAATTGATATGCAGTATATTATATGAAGAAGCGACGTAAAAACGTAAAGACAAAAAAGCCACTCCCTGAACAGGATCACTATTTAATCCGCATAAAAAAGGGGGAACGACTGTATAAATTTTTTTATTTTCGTCCCATGGCCGGGCGTCATTATCATTTTGAGTATCGAATTTTGACAAAAGAAAATATCCATGGCATGTTGGAAATGGTAAGCTATAATTTCAAAATCGAAAATGGTGTTCCGCAAAAAAGCTCTGTTACGAAAGTTCCCGAAATTTCAAAAGAACAATTGGAAGAAATTGTTCAAAATGTTAGGATGAAGACGAATACCGGTCCTGATGAGTTTGAGGAATTGGATCTTTCCGGGTTTTCGACAATCGATGAGCAAATCGAATTTCTAAAACGTCGGAATAGGGTGGATACAATGTATCTTACCTAAAATCTGCATAACTTGTTGTAGAACAAGATAAAATAAACCTCATTGGATGCCGCCCTTTTTTTAATTTTTAATTCTTGGCATTACATATAATATGTATTAGATTTTACAACACAGGGTATAATCTTTAGAGTGTAATAAAGCAGTGCGAACAATTGTATAAATTCTACTATTTTCGTTCCATTGTTTGGCTTCATGCTCGTTTTGAATACTGTATGTTATTTAGATAATGGAAAAAATTCGGTGTTAAATTAATTGGAAATGGAGTGAGTCATGGAAGAATTCACCCACATCGACAAAAAGGGACGGGTTCGGATGGTGGATGTGTCGGATAAGAACCCCACGCTGCGTGTGGCCATGGCCCAGGGGATTGTTTCCATGAATCAGGAAACACTTGAAAAAATACTCAATCAGAGTGCAAAAAAAGGCAATGTTCTTGAGACGGCAAGAATTGCCGGTATCATGGCCGCAAAAAAGACTTGGGATCTTATTCCCATGTGTCATCCGTTAAATATAACCCATATTGCCGTGGATTTTTTCCCGGATAAAGTGAGAAACTCCATCAGAATCCAGGCCGTGGTTCGCGCTATGGATCAGACCGGTGTTGAAATGGAAGCCCTGACAGCAGTTTCTGTAGCCGGGTTGACCCTATATGATATGTGCAAGTCCTATGATCGAGCAATGACCATCTCTGATATATGCCTTCTTGAAAAATCAGGGGGAAAAAGCGGGTTGTTTGTGAAAAATGGGGGTTAGTTTTTTAGTTGTAAATTTTGTACTTTTTGTGGCAAAACTTTTTTCTTCTCGCCACAAAGGCACCAAGACACTAAAAAAGAATAACAAAATAAAATCATTCGTGTCTTTGTGCCTTGGTGGCAAATATTTCTTGGTTCCGGCCCGTCCGCCTTACTCCGCTTGGCAGGAGGGCGGGCTTGTCCGGGTTGGGGTTTAGCGATCAATAATCGAAGAGGTGAGTGATGTCAAAATATACTATCGCCGGCCTGGTTTCGTGGCTCTTCAGTGCATTGATACTACTTTTTCAATCCATATCCTCATTAATGGGCACGGAAGAAACAATGGTTTTCAAAAACTTAAGTCTTGTTAGTGTTATTGGCCAGGGACACTTTGATTGGATCAACGGTCTGTCTTGGGTCAACGTTCAAAAAGCAGCAAGTTATATTGTTACCATGCCTTTATTTCTCTTGTTGTTTTGCATCGGCATTTTTTTCTTTTTACTGCACATGTTTTTATCGAAACACTAAATGAATCCTTTGGTTATTAAAAGACACATCTCATTTATTTTCTTATCCGTGTTATTATCCCTCCTTTTCGCAGGATGCACGTTATTTAAAAAAGGACCGCCCAAGGTCAGGGAAACCGGGCTCATACGAATAGATTCGTCAGAATATCCTGAATTTTTTGATGATTTGGCCTATGACGGTCTGGAGCATGGCATTTTGCAAAGCATTTTGTATCTGAATAAAGTTCCGGCTGACAGAAAGTTCAGGTTTGGTGAAGACGTTTTTGATGCCGCCCACATGATAAGATCTATGGAGCACTTTCTGGATTTTATTCAAACCAAACCGTCCGTACAGGATCTAACAAAGAATATTCATTCAAACTACCTCGTGTACAGGTCTGTGGGTAGCAGCAACCCGGGAGAGGTTTTTTTTACAGGATATTACGAACCTTCTTTAGAAGGAAGCCTGGAAAAAACTACTGAGTACCGGTTCCCCATTTATGCCCGCCCCAGCGATTTGACTACGATTAATCTTTCTTTGTTTCTACCGGAATTTAGGGGGAAAAAAATCACCGGCAGGTACACCGACCAAACGGTTGTGCCCTACTACGAC
>CAZDAB010000596.1:0-2395 GCA_964502855.1 uncultured Desulfobacteraceae bacterium
TGATGACAGGCTTTATCACGGATGAGTACCCGGACGGTCGCTGTTCGGTCTTTGTACCCACAGGACCAAATTCAACCACCGGACTTATTTCACCTGAATTGAGCGATTGTCGAGGCTTGCCCGACTCTGGCGTGGTTGCCGAAGATGCAAGATTTATAATTTCCTGCCGCAATTTGAAACGCTCAATTTAGGTTTCATTTAAAGAGCGAGCCTGTCCACCCCGGAAATGTGTCGGTCGAAGAAGCGATTCGCTCGATGATTAGCTGCGGCGCCGCAATGTGGAATTAAAGCAATTATTTGATTTCGTTAAAGACCATTACACATTCGATTTGGGTTTATTCTCGACCGGCTTTTTTTGTTTCCAGCCGGACAGCCATCCGGAAACGAGACCGAGGAAGAAGGTGACCAGTAAAACAATAGCCCGGGAGGCCTCAGTACCCCAGAATAAAAATCGAACTTCCACCACTTGGGCGTTTTGAAGAATAAAAACGGCAAACAAAATAGCAATGATAATCAAGGCAATGCGTTTGGGTGTCATTCCCAGCTCCTTTCAACACTATAAATTATCCATCCAGACTTTTTTTGATTCTTTGCGTCGATACGGTTCGTAAGTTTTCTGGAGAAAGTCTTTATAGTTTTCATAAAGCAATTTTTCGACATACACCAGCCGTACATAATGGGGGCTAACTTTTTGCAACTCAATGAAAACACTTTCCTTTTGCCACAATATTCGGGGACAGTCGGACGAAAAATAATCACCCTCAAGGTTTTTACTCACAAAATCATATTTTTTATCCAGTTCATCCCAAATAATATAAAAAAGTTTTGGATCCAAATTAACAATCAAGGCGTCCACTGCCGAGTTGCCATCAAAAAATATCATTATGTTTTTAACACCTTCGGTATCTTTGGGGGTTACCAACAAAAAGGTGTTTTTACCGCGGTCGGGATCCTTTGTGTCCATCAGTTTCAGCTGTTTTTTTTCGTATTCCTGATAGTTCCATTTTCGCTGTTGAAGCGTTTCAAGGGTTTGTGCGTAGGTTGTTTTTCCAATGGTCAGATCGAAAGGTTTTGGTGGTTCCCCGGCATAAGCCGTTACTCCCGAAATAATACTCAAAAACATGACAAAAGCCGGCAAAATAGAATTCTTTCTCATTTTCGATTCTCCTCACTTATAGAATAAAGTCCGTGGAAAGAAACGCCTACACGATACCCAACATGAAAGCGACATGATACATACAAAATCAGGCACTCAAAAATACCATAACTACCGTCAATGTATCAATGAATTTTGTCATGAGATCCGTCCCCCCGTTCATTTAGCCGGCTTCATCGATTATTCACTTAAAATTATAAAAATCTTTTCCACGGAATTGCCGTCCTTATTTCTGCAAAGGCGAAACCGTAATCAAACTGTTCAAGGTTCCATAACCGTTACGGCGGGAATGTTCGTTTTTAGTATCTAACATCCAACTATCGTCTGCCAAAAATTTGTATTCATAGATTCCCGGCTCCAACATGATCGTTTTTGTCCATAGCCCCTTATCATCGCATTTCATCGGATGTTTTGCGGGGTTCCAGTTGTTGAATTCCCCAACCAAAGAGACTTGTCCGGCTTCCGGAGCATTGAATGAAAATGTTGTTCGGCGCCGGTTTGTTTTTTTTTGCATTTGTTTTTTCATGGATCATTCTCCTTTTTACATTGTGAGACCTTTGCAAAACGCCCCCTTTTGCCCAATACCGGCGTCAGGCTCAAATTTTAATCCTCAAAATACTCAATGTATTCCTGTGGTTAAAATTTTCGCCTTCCTTGTTATTGAACAAAATTGAGCATTTTTCAAAGGTCTCATTGTATTAGACTGTATCACCTGACGATTGTGTAACCCGTCAAGCGTCTTTCAGCAATCTTTATGCCAGGCCTCAACGTCCTCATCTTGGCAAAATTAACTTGTTGCTTTTATTAAAAATTAAACCGTTTCTTTGTTGAACTTCGGACCAGGATTATCCGATTGCAAAACGGCCGGTTTATTATCGGACGTCCCGGTTCCTATGGAATCGGGGGTTCCCGTTCAAAAAGCTACTGATGAGAAAAAAATATAAGGCAGCCTGGGCCGCCAGTCAAGCCTTGAAATCATTTTTTCGAATCCCATGGCGAGCCATGAGCCTATTGAGCTGTCGGGTGGTGATTTGGGCTTTTTTAGCGGACAGATTAATTTTTCCTTTGCATTGTTTCAGGAGGTTTTTTAAATAGGAGCGTTCAAATTCTTCTGTGGCGATTTGTCTGGCCTGAGCTAAGGACAATTCCTCTTGATCCGGCAAGGTGTTAATGTAAGGGGTGATCATCACCAAATCGGGTGGAAAATTCTGGGGACCGAGCATATCGCTATTTTCGAGG
>CAZDAB010000597.1:0-2390 GCA_964502855.1 uncultured Desulfobacteraceae bacterium
TGTATATTGAAATTGTAAAGGAAAGAGTAACGGGGTAGGCGTATTTCAAAAAAAATGACTAATCGGAACGCTTCCGATTAGTCATTAAGGAAGAAAACAGATGAAGAAATTATTAGGTTGAAAATGAGTAATGCAATTTGCTTGCCAAAACAACGTATTTTGCCTGACAATTTCTTATTATATCTAATAATGGTTAAATTCTAAAAGGTTACACTACAAATTATTTAAAATGTTCCTCTCTATTTTCTCCGGCACACTTTCCTGCAAATCCTAAATCGTTCATATTTTTGAACCCTTTTTATAGATAAATCATATAATATATTAATATCACATGGGTTAATTCCAAATTCTTATGGTTCAAATTTTTGAACCATATTAAAGCCAAACCATGTAACCCGTTAATCTAACTAAGAATACTGAAAATCCATCCCTGTTCAAATTTTTAACCTCAAACCGTACCGGCCTGTCAAAAACAACACAGCCTGTTCATTTTTAGTCAATATCCTTGACGGTTAGCCAGAATTAGTGTTTTGAAGCTGTACCCAATTTGAATTTTTTGATTTTCCAGTTGAGTCCGCTTTTACCAATGCCGAGCAGTTCTGCAGCCTGAGATTGAACGTTGTTTGTCAATTTCAACGCCCTAATAATCATTCTTTTCTCTATCATTGTAAGAACGTTATCTAATTTTGCATTTGCAGGTATTCCTTCAATGTGTAACGTATTGTAAACATTTTCCTTAAATTTTTTGGGAAGGTCTGATATCTTTATATCGCTGCTTTGGCACATAATCATAGCCCGTTCAATAACATTTTCAAGTTCACGGACATTCCCGGGCCAACTATAATCATAAAAAAGACGTTCAACTTCCGGATCGAGACCGGTTACAGGATCTGCAGATTTTCGTTCCTCTCTATATTTATTCATAAAATGCTCCACAAGCGGGAGAATATCCTCCTGACGCTCCCTTAAAAGGGGGAGGACGATATGGACCACATTTAATCGATAATAGAGATCTTCTCTGAATCTTCCCTGTTCCATCTCTTCTTTGAGATTTTTGTTTGTTGCGGCAACAATACGAATATCAACCGATATCGGCTTAACCCCCCCAACCCTTTCAAAAATCTTTTCCTGAAGCACCCGTAAAAGTTTTACCTGGAGGTTTTGTGAGAGTTCACCGATTTCATCAAGAAACAGGGTTCCCCCGTCGGCCAGTTCAAAACGGCCTTTCTTCATGGCCACGGCCCCGGTGAACGCCCCTTTTTCATGGCCAAAAAGTTCGCTCTCAAGGAGGGTCTCGGCAAGTGCGCTGCAATTCACGGCAATAAAAGGCTTATCCCGCCGCAGGCTGTTAAAATGAATGGATTTTGCGACCAGCTCCTTGCCGGTGCCGCTTTCACCTTCAATCAAAACCGTAGTTGTGGTCGGCGCGACTTTCCGTATGGTTTCAAAAAGATCCTGCATCACTTTACTTTTGCCGATGATATTCCCGAAACTATATTTTAATTTTACAGCATTTCTGAGTTGCCGGTTTTCTTTGATCACCCGATACATAGAAATGGCCTTGTTCACATAAAGAATCAACCTGTCGTTATCGAAAGGTTTGAGGATGTAGCTGTAGGCGCCTTTCTGCATAGCCTCCACGGCCTTATCCACGGTACCGTAAGCCGTCATCATAATGACCGGTAGCTCCTCATCTTTGGCCTTGATTTTCTCCAAAAGTTCCATTCCGTCCATTGAAGGCATTTTCATATCCGTGAGTACCAGGTCAACGTCGGTGTTTTTCAGTATTTCAAGCGCGTCAGCTCCGCTGTTGGCCGTGAAGGTTTCAAAACCTTCTTCTTCGAGAACCGCTGCTAATATAAGCGGATAATTTTTTTCATCATCTACAATCAGGACCGTCTCCATGACTATACTCCCTGCTCTATGGGTAATTTTACGGTCACTCTGGCACCGGATACCGATCGGTTGCTAATCTGGACGCTTCCACCGTGAGATTCGACAATATTTTTTACAATACCAAGTCCCAGGCCGGTCCCTTTTGACTTGGTGGTGAAAAAAGGATCCCATATCTTTTCTAAAATATCTTCTGCGATACCTTCCCCCTGATCTTCAAAAAATATTTCCACAGCAGTATCACTTGAACCGATTTGTACGCTAATTTTGCCGCCTTGCGGCATGGCCTGCATGGCATTGATCAAAATATTCAAAAATGCCTGATAGACCATATCAGGATCGGCTGTTATTTTCGGAAGATTATTATCATAATGTTTATCAACCGTATATCCTTGTTCTTTAATCTGTGATTCAAGGAAGGTTATATTTTTTTCAATAATATCTTCAAGTTTACAGGGTACCAAGTGTGGGGTTCTGGGTTTCGCAAAATTCAAAAA
>CAZDAB010000598.1:0-2389 GCA_964502855.1 uncultured Desulfobacteraceae bacterium
ACTAAGTAGAAGACTTCTTGCCCAGTTTCAAGTTTCGAATTTCAAGTTTCAATTGTAACAATCAGAAGGGACTATCATGACCGGTAGCAAAAAAACAACGTTAAAACTAAAGGTGACCGAAGCTCTCAGCAAAGACATGGGCCGGGCATTTGCCCGCATGGGACCGGAAGACATCGAGAAGCTGAAGGTAACCATCGGAGACATTTTAGAGGTTGAGGGCAAACGCAAGAGTGTTTGTAAGGTAATGCCGGCCTACAAGGAACTTAGGGGGCAGTCCCGAATTCAACTCGATGGGCTCTCCCGGGAGAATGTGAGTGCAGGTGTCGACGAGTTCGTTCGGATTCGCAAGGTTGCCTGCCGGCCCGCGGAACGCTTGCGACTTGTTCCGGTAAATATTATTCCGGTCGAGCGTGACCTAAAGTACATCGGCAGCCTTCTTGACGGACTGCCTGTACTGCAAGGCGATCGAATCCGTGCCGTGCTGTTCGGCAGCCGGTCGGCTGATTTTAAGGTGGAAACCACAACCCCCAAAGGACCCGTGCTAATTAACCCGACAACTAAGCTTGTGATTGCAAAGGGGGGTGGGGAAGAAACAGTTCGTTCAGTTTCATACGAAGACATCGGCGGGCTCAAACCCCAGCTTCAACGCATCCGGGAGATGATAGAACTTCCTCTGCGCTATCCGGAGGTATTCAAACGTTTGGGAATTGATGCGCCCAGAGGGGTTCTGCTGCACGGCCCTCCCGGATGCGGAAAGACGCTTATCGCCAGAACGATTGCTCACGAAACAGAGGCCAATTTCTTTTCAATTAACGGGCCGGAAATTATCCACAAGTTTTATGGAGAAAGTGAAGCCCACCTGCGGAAGATCTTTGAGGAGGCCGCCCGCAAAGGTCCGAGTATCGTCTTTCTGGACGAGATCGACGCTATCGCTCCCAGACGCGAAAAGGTCGTTGGGGATGTGGAGAAACGGGTGGTGGCTCAACTCCTGGCGCTCATGGACGGCCTTGACCAGCTACGGAACGTTATTGTTATATGCGCTACCAACATTCCCAATGCCCTGGATCCGGCCTTGCGGCGGCCGGGCCGGTTTGACAGGGAAATTACCATTCCTATCCCCGACCGCAACGGGCGGCTGGAAATCCTGGAAATTCACAGCCGGGGAATGCCTTTGGCCCAAAATGTGGACATGAACCATTTATCAGAGATCACCCACGGCTTTGTGGGGGCTGATCTGGAGGCCCTTTGCAGGGAAGCAGCCATGAGTTCTCTGCGACGTATCCTGCCTGATATTGACTTTACCCTGACCCATATTCCCTATGAGCAGCTCACAAGCCTGGAAGTATATATGGATGACTTTTTAGTTGCCCTTCGGGAAGTTGAACCCTCGGCCATACGGGAGGTGTTCGTGGAGGTTCCGGATGTTCGCTGGCAGGACATAGGAGGCCTGGGAGCGGTCAAAGATCGCCTTGTGGAGGCAGTGGAATGGCCGTTGAAATATTCCCATCTCTTCAAGAAAGCCGGATGCAGGCCGCCTAAGGGCATTCTTATGTCAGGGGTGCCCGGATGCGGCAAAACCTTGCTGGCTAAAGCCATCGCCACTGAAAGCAATGTAAACTTCATATCGGTAAAGGGTCCGGCGCTGCTTTCAAAATATGTGGGAGAGTCCGAGAGCGGAGTTAGAGAGGTTTTTCGCAAGGCCAGACAGGCGGCCCCCTGCATCATGTTCTTTGACGAGATCGACGCTCTGGTCCCTGTGCGGAGCATCGGTTCATCGGATTCCCATGTTGCCGAACGAGTTCTCAGCCAGTTTCTTGCTGAATTAGACGGTATCGAAGAGCTGAAAGGCGTTTTAGTGTTGGGGGCCACCAATAGGACCGACATGCTGGACCCGGCTGTGCTCAGGCCGGGGCGGTTTGATGAAATCATAGAGATCCCGATACCGGATAAAAAAGATCGCAAGGATATTTTTGAAGTTCATTTGCGAAACAAGCCCCTTGCACCGAAAATCAGCCTGAGCGATCTGGCCGCACAGACGGAGGGATTCGGCGGCGCCGACATCGCCGGAGTTTGCCATAATGCAGCGATAAAAGCCCTGCGCCGGGTTGTAGAAAAAGGCGGCGGTGAGGAGGCCGGCGACACGATCGAGTTGCAGATTACGAAAGCGGATTTGCTCAGTTCCATTGAAGAGGTCCGGTAACACCTGGTGTGGAAATCAAGACTGTTGGTAAACGCTGATGCCTTTTTATTGACAAACCGTGGCTCCAACGTTAGGTTTCAGGTGTCAGGGTTAAGGTGATAGGTGTTAGATCTCAGGGTTAAGGGGGAAACGAAGTGACCAATAGAAATTTTATGGACGTGGAGGATCTTGAGGTCTATAAAAAGTTGT
>CAZDAB010000599.1:0-2388 GCA_964502855.1 uncultured Desulfobacteraceae bacterium
ATTTTCATAGATTTTTAAATTGTCAAACTCGACAGCTTAACAAGCGAAATGTAAGTTAAACGCATGTCAATTTATTTTTCTATTTTTGCTACTATCATTGCTTTATTAATTTTCTTTGGCGGGAATGCTTTTATCGAATATAAAATAAAAAATGAAATTAACACCAAGATTGCGAAAACAATTGATGACGATGCTCAATACTTAGAACAGAGGAATAAAATAACTCAATTAAGAGATATTGCTATTTCAAAAGGATCTATACCTAAATATGAAGAATTAGTCACAATTGCACAAAACAGTAGTGATGAAAAGATAAAACAGGCAGCTGAAGCCGAAGTAAAAAGCGTTGAAATTCTCTATTCTGTTGAAAAATATTTTTATCCTGTTGATAAGTTAGATCACAAAACTGTTAATGGGAAAACATTGGTTGGGGCGGATATACCTACTCCCATTCTTATGGATATGATTAGCAAAAGTGAAGACATTGGAGAAATTACGACAATAATACATGTTCTTCACCTTCGAAAACATGAAAAAGATATACCGCAAAATCTTTTAAAGATTGCACGAGATACTGATCATATACACGTAAGATATTCTGCATTGCTGGCTATTCAGAAATTAGTCTTTGATTTTACTGCTAACCCGTATAGGTATAAAGAATTTGAAGATTGGTGGCAAACTACGGGAATAAAAAATTGGAGAAAGAAAAAATAAGATATCAGATAACCAGGCACTGAAGTGAATGCGAACCAGCAGTGACTTTTTTGACCCTGACTAGTTTGTAGCCTGTAAATCATTTTATTCACTTTTAAATGCTTCAGGTTCGCATCACTTAGTTACCCGTTAGTATATGCAAACCATGAAAACAAACATCAGGCAATACTCAATCCCTGCACTTTCATTGTTTGTGGCTTTTTTGGCCTTATTTGTTGCAATTTGGCAGGGGATAGAGACAAGAACGCATAATCGTCTTTCAGTTATTCCACATCTTGATATAACAATCGTCCAAAAAGAGCTAGAAACAGGGAAAGGGGGTATTAGAGTAATAAACGACGGTGTAGGGCCGGCGATAATAAAATATGTTAAGGTGAAGTGGAAAGATAAAATCATCATTGATGATAACGAATCAAATTATTCTGAATCCCAATGGTTGCATCTACATGAAACAATATGGCCTCAAAAAAATGTACAAGCTAAATACATTTATCCCAGGCCGGGCGCATATCTTCAGCCTGAGCGAAGAATATTCTCGTTGGAGGTGCCACCGGAACAACTGACAAGACACGATATTTGGTGTGAATTAAAATACATATGGCTTGAGATAACATATAACGACGTGTATGGAAACAGTTTCAAAACTGAACTAAACGCATTGAATCATCCATATTTCTCACTTTGTGAAAATTAGATTCAATAGGGGTGCACATAGAAATCATAATGCCTAACAATAAAATAAACATGGACACAAATTCCGCTGGCGCTTCATTTGTGCCAGTTATTTAGTCGTTATACGGCCCTGCAATATCCCTTGGAGGATAAGAATATGATCGATTCTGGAGAGGTTGTGTTATCTCCCAATTCGGCAATTGACGCTGCCATTAAAGAAATTTTGCCGTATTTTAGCCCAGACTCACAAAGGCGAATGAGAAAGGCTATATTAGCTGCAAAGAAAGCAGCCGAGAAACAGCGCGACGAAAATACTGATGCCGGCGCTCGACATATATTTCGGGAATTCATCCCTGCTTCTATTCTCAATGAAAACGGTTTTACCCTTGAATATGAAAGACCTATTGGGGGGAAAAGACCGGATTGGCTGGATGATAATGCTAAATTGATGTTAGAATCCTACACGTATGAACGGGGCGCTTCTTCCCCCTTTATAGATCGAGTAACAGCCGCGATAAACGATAAATGCAATAAATACAGAAAAATTATTGAGGCAAACTCGCTTCGTTTTGTAATGGCCGTCTACCTCGATTTTTTAACTGGAATGTTGCTGGAAGAGTGTCGTGAGGATTCCAAGATGTTTCGTCCTATATTCGATGCAAACAATTCATTATCAGCTATTCTTTTCTTTACAGAAACTCAGGTTGTTCGTCGCAGACAAGAGTATGGATTCTTCTGTCTTTGCAGAGATTCTGCGTTTAAGACCATCGCAAACTGGCCGTTTGAGACAATGGAACTGGGATAGTGGGCGATAAAAGACGGTATAACAAGCGCTTTCACAACCGACTAGGCTATGCTGGCGCTTTTTCAGCGACTTGTGTGATTTGACCTTTAATGCCTTTTCAAAGTCTGTGGTATTTCACCGCTAACTGCGGGGTTTGTTGGTTATAAAAAAATCAGGAGTGTATTTTGACCACGACAATAAATGGAAAAGAAGAA
>CAZDAB010000600.1:0-2387 GCA_964502855.1 uncultured Desulfobacteraceae bacterium
TTTCTGACAGGCGGAAAATGGCTTGATTAGAAATTAGGCGGTGGATTTTGGGCATCTTAATGACTTGACATATATCAAAAGATTATTTAAAAATATAACCAAGGTGCCAGTTTGGCTTAATAGGGAATCCCGTGAAAATCGAGAGCGGTCCCGCCGCTGTAACCGGTGACGAAATCTGCAACATGCCACTGACTGGTTTTAACCAGGTGGGAAGGCGCAGAAACTAGGATGAGCCGGAAGTCAGAAGACCTGCCTTGATATATACTCATCTTGAGACCTTTGAAAAATGTTTTGTAAAGGTCTCATCTCTCTGCGGTGAAACAGAGTGTTGTATATTAATAAATACGATAAGGGTCAAGTAAACTGGGTGCAGCCCTTCAAGCTTTATAAGTTTGAAGGGTTTTTTTATCCTCTGATACCGGCAGGGGAAGCACCCATAAAGGGAAAAGGAGGGGGGTAAAGGCAGAAGTTTACTTGGGTCGCTATCTCCCGACCAAGTGTTACCCCCCCCTCCTTGACCCTTAACCCCATAGTTAGATAAAAAATATGCCAAAAATATATTTTATTAAAACATTTATATATGTTACGCATATCGAACAGAGACTTTTGGAATAAACCCAGCGTGAATTCCAGGAAAAAACGTTTCGTATGGCAAATTTTTAACCCTTCGGGAAAACCCATAATACCGTAATTCCTTCGTTGCCAAGGGTTCGCGGTAGTTTACTACAGCGTCACCCTTGGACGCCTTGGACTTACGGCATCCTGAGCTTTTGCAACGATAGGGTTAACTTTACATTTGGCCAAAATTTAATAATATACATGCATGCTGTTCGCAATAGAAAAAGGGGGCGGAAAATTATGAAAATGGATATTTTTGAAGAAATGGATGCACCGGAACTCAGAAAATATATCGAATTTCTCCTATGGCACTACAGAGTGGTTGATGCGTTTTGGTTTATCTATGTTGCGGAGCGCTTTGACCAGCCCACAGCAGAGCGAATTAATGAAAAGGTGTGGGGACGGGTTTCCTCAATGGCCGCAAAAGATCTGATCTCCCGGTTTCACATCAAGGAAAAAGGCCTTAAAGGTTTTGTGAATGCCCTGAAGTTATTTCCTTGGTGCATCCTGGTCGGATATGAAATTCAAGAATCAGACGGGGAAGTGATCATTTCTGTGCCGTCCTGCCCGACACAGGAAGCCAGACTCAAGCGCGGTCTGGGAGAATTTGATTGCAAGGAAATGCACCGGGGCGAATTTACAAGCTTTGCTCAGGTAATAGATCCTTCCCTTGTAGTGGAGTGCCTTTTTGCCCCTCCGGATCCTCATCCTAACGATATGTTCTGTAAGTGGCGTTTCTATATCGAAAAACAGAGAAAAGAGGGGAAAATATAAGAAGAAAAGGTGTGAAAATAACTTTTGGAGTTCTGATAAGTTGACGTTCTCACCCTATATTATCAGAGAGTTGCTGCAGACTTCAGATCATCAACTGCAGGAACTCAAAGAAACGTATGCACTTTTGCCGGAAACCCGATGCCGGCGTAACACCCGGTGCTGTTCACTGCTGCCGGAAATGACCCTGGTGGAAGCACTGCCGGTGATCCGGCGCTTAGTGGAAATGACCGCCGCCATGCGAAACCGGTTGATTCAAAAAATAATCGGTTATTTTTTTTTGAATCCCGTGGAGATTACATCGTGTCCCTTCTTAGAGGGTCAAGAATGCCGGATTTACCCGGATCGTTTCTTTGGCTGTCGATCCTATGGGCTGTGGTCGCGAGCCTGCTATGAGACACTTTCGGCACGTGATCGCAAGGCTAAAAAACACTTGCAGGAACAGTGGAAACGTCTGGGAGTATGTCTTCCGGAAAAAGTTGTCGATTTTCAGGTGCCCTATTGCCTGTGCGTGGAAACAATTCGCCATGAATCTATAGACGACAAGACGCTTCTACAGGCCTCAGATAGGATTGAAGCGATTTCCGCTGGTTTTTCTTCCCGGCATCAATCATTTGGCCGGAGATATTTTTCTGATCTGAGTTTTCTGCTTTCCGCCTTGATGTTCGGCTACACCGAAGCGGTCCAACTGAAATTTACCCTGGTCCGTGATATGGTTCACACTAATAATAGGACAAAACTGGATAGAATACTCCAAGAACTTCCCGACCTCTGTGAATCGTTGACCTGATATTTCACCGGACCCGCACACCCTTCATCTGTTCAAAAGAGTGGAAGGGCTTCCATTGAATTAACGATTTTATTATGGGTTAAGATTCAAAATCACAGCCACGACCTCACACGAATGGACATTTCTCTGGCCTTCGCGATTATTTCAGCAAGATCCAGTGTCAGTAATTTACGATCTTCCATAACCGGTTGACCGTTGATAATGGAAT
>CAZDAB010000601.1:0-2382 GCA_964502855.1 uncultured Desulfobacteraceae bacterium
TATTAATGGCAGACTTGACTCGCTCCTTGCTCTCTTTTACAGAAGCTTCCGGGAGCCCGACCGTAGTAAACGTAGGGAGTCCGGATGTGATATCGACTTCCACTTCAACTAAAAACGCATCAATTCCAATTACTGCGCTGCTTAATACCTTTGCGAGCACGCTTCCTCCTTTCAGATTCTATCTCTCCTGACATTGTATGAAAAACCGAACGGGTATTTAAGAAAAAGGGCCTGATCTAACAATTGAACAGAAAATTACTGAATCATAACAGATAGCTGTGTATAGAACAATCTTTTTAGCTAAAATCTTGAAATAACTTTTTCAAAAGACATGAATCGGCAAAAATTACGATGTGCAATAGAGATGTCCGATGATGATGCTAAAGATTATAAATAATCCTTGTAAAATAATATTAGATATGAATATAAAAATTTCAGCTTGATTTTTGATGATTTGTATTTATATTGTCCGGCCTAAATAAAGTTCGCATGTTTATTCAATAGACCATTTAGAAATTTTAGCTGTATAACACATATCATTTTCATGCATTTAAAACAAAGAACTGTTGCACAACCGGTCAGTTGTTCAGGTGTGGGCGTTCATTCGGGAAGAAAAGTCAATCTGACGATTAAGCCTGCACCGAGCAATCATGGCATCAAGTTCATAAGGACGGACCTCCTTGATTGTCCGGGTATATCCGCTCATTTTAATATGGTCGTGGATACAAGCATGGCTACCGTCATAGGGTACGAAGGCTTTATCGTTTCAACCATAGAGCATCTTATGGCCAGTTTTGCCGGCCTGTCAATCGACAATGCCCTGGTAGAAATCGATAGCTATGAAATGCCCATAATGGACGGCAGCGCCGGCCCCTTTACGTCCATGATAAGATCTGCAGGTATCCGCGAGCAGGCCGCGCCCAGGTATTTTTTCGTCGTTACAAAACCCATAGAGCTTAAAAAAGACGGCAAAATGGTTGGGGCATATCCCTGCTCGACTTACAGAATAACCTGTACCATTGAATACGATCATTCTTTGATCAAAAGGCAGTCCTATTCCGTTGATCTATCGGACCGGGTTTTTGAACGTGAAATATGCAGGGCCAGAACCTTCGGTTTTCTGCATGAATATGAATATTTTAAGCGTTACGGTCTGGCCCGAGGAGTTTCTCTGGATAATGTGGTTGTCATTGATGAGAAAGATGTGATTAATAAAGACGGTCTGCGCTATAGGGACGAATTTGTAAGACATAAAATCCTCGACTGCATCGGAGATTTTTCACTTCTCGGCATGCCTATTTTAGGCCATGTGGTAGTCAGTAAATCCGGCCATGAATTCAACCACGCCTTTCTTAAAGAATTCTTTTCTCGAAAGGAATCATGGGAGACCCGCACAATCAACACTGAAAATGAGTTTGCCTCCTGTCAACTAAAATCACTTGCCATTTAACAAGGTATCCGCTATTAACCAATTTTATTGTCCTTTGTGGTTATTTGCAAAAATTTTGTTTCTTAATTTATCGCAGTTAGACTTGTGCAGCCGTGCGTAACGGGTGTTTTTCATCTTCATAAAGACCCCCAATCCGGACAAGCCCGCCCTCCTGCCAAGCGGAGCAAGGCGGACGGGCCGAAACTAAAAATATTTACCACAAAGGCACTAAGATCCGCCCGCCTCGCCTAAGGCGAAGCCGATGGCGGGCAGGCACAAAGGATATATTTATTATTCTTTCTTCGGACCTGGGTGCCTTAGGGGCATAATGGAAAAAGTTTTACCGCAAAAAGCACAAAATTTATAACTAAAGAAACAAGTTATAGCCGTTTAACGTATCGATATGAGATTATTTATAAATCGAAAAACAGGTGTCTGGCTCCTCGGCATAATCTTTTTTGTTCAGAATCCATGTTTTGCTCAGGGTGCCAAATTGACAAACATCATTATTACCAATACGCGAGACGACCTTCTGGTTTACCTGAAGGTTGAAGATGCGTTTAGAGAAGAAATGAAAACGGCGATATTTAGTGGTGTTCCCACCACATTTTCATTTTTCATTAAGCTCTACAAGGTGCGCAATCTATGGTTCGATAAAAAGATAGCCGATATAAAAACTACGAATACCATCAAGTACAATAATCTGAAAGAAGAATTTGTTGTAACACGGTCGTGGGATGGTGGTAGACCGCAAATTACAAAATCTTTCGCAGAGGCCCAGAAATTAATGGCTGTAATAGACAGCCTGAAAGTTGTCGCTCTTGGCAAGCTTGAAAAAGGTGGGCAATATCAAATAAGAGCTAAGGCTGAACTTAGCAAAATAACCCTTCCTTTTTATCTGCATTATATCCTTTTTTTTGTTTCTCTATGGGACTTTGAAACCGACTTGTATA
>CAZDAB010000602.1:0-2380 GCA_964502855.1 uncultured Desulfobacteraceae bacterium
AACTGCTGGAAAAGGTAAAAACAGAATACCCTGATTCCATGGTTGTCATTATCACAGCATATGGATCCATTGAATCGGCGGTAAAAGCCATGCGAATCGGGGCCAGCGACTACCTGCTTAAACCCTTCAAGCCGGATCAACTTTCCCTTGTCATGGAGAGGATATCCCATCAAAAGAGACTTTTATTCGAACACGACTATCTGAAAGGGCGTTTGGAAAAAATTACCCGGTTTGATAATATTATCGGACAGTCTCCTGCAATGGAAGATATTTTCAGCCTGATCCCGGAAGTTGCCCAGAGCGACTCTTCTATTCTGTTGATCGGGGAAACCGGTACCGGAAAAGAGTTAGTTGCAAAAGCCATACATGCAAAAAGCCGTCGAGCCCATCTCCCTTTTATTGCGATCAACTGTGGTGCGCTACCGGACACCCTTCTGGAAACTGAACTTTTTGGGCATCAAAAAGGGGTTTTCACCGGAGCGACTCATGCCCGTAAGGGTTTTTTGGAAGTGGTTTCAGGGGGCACCCTGTTCCTTGACGAAATTGGAGAGATCAGCCCCAAAATGCAGATCGATCTGCTGCGCGTTCTGGAAGAAAAGAAGATAACCAGTATCGGGAGCAGGGAGCCTGTTGATGTAGATTTTCGACTCATTTCAGCCACCAGCCAAGATTTGGGAAAAGGAATTACCGACGGCTCTTTCAGAGAGGATTTTTTTTACCGCATTAATGTAATCATGATTGACATCCCTCCGCTAAAGAAAAGAAAGGAGGACATTCCCTTATTAATTCAGCATTTTCTTGAAAAGTACGGGCATGAAACCACAAAGAAGGTCGATCGCGTCACCCGTGATGCAATGGAACTCTTAAAACGCTACGACTGGCCGGGAAATGTCAGGGAACTGGAAAATGCCGTTGAAAGAGCTGTGGTGCTTTCCCAATCCCGGACACTCGGGATTAAGGATTTTGCTTTCCTTCGGTCTTCTCCCGCCCCCTTATCAAGGCCTCTATCCCTGCAAGAAGTTGAAAAGCAGCATATTCAACAGATCCTTGAAGAATACGATTGGAATGTGACTCAGGCATCCAAAGCCCTGGAAATCAACCGGGTTACTTTGCATAAAAAGATTAAACGGTTTAATTTGGAAAGGAGGCCTTAGCCCGAATTTTTCATGAGTTCAAAGAAAAGACTCGTCGGCGTGGTTCCTCTTGGAGAAGTTCCCGAAATTGCCTTAAAGGTCATCGCGGCACATATCTCCGGCTATTTGAATCTTTCCGTACAAATCCTGCCACCGCTGGAACATCCTGAGTATGCTCTTGATGAAAAACGGTTTCAGTACAATGCGGGCATTATTCTCAAAGCATTTGAGTCCAAGAGGTTTAAAGATTATGACAAGGTCATCGGTGTTCTTAATTTAGACCTTTTTATTCCCATTTTTACTCACGTCTTTGGCGAGGCAAAACAGGGGGGGAAATTCGCACTGGTTTCGCTGTTCAGACTGCGCAAGAATCCAGATGGCTCTCCCTCCCCATCTTCACTCACTTATGAAAGGGCGGCGAAAGTTGCCCTTCATGAATTAGGCCATCTTTTCAATCTTCTCCATTGCCGGGAAAAAAATTGCCTCATGCATTTCTCAGGAGGTATCCAAGATCTGGATGAGACACCTATTTATCTTTGCAGGTACTGCTCAACTTTTCTTAAAGATCGTCTTTTTCGCCAGTCCGATAATGAAGAATCGCTAAAAAAACTTGATAAAATTCCTTTAAATCTTCTCAGTTCTAAGGAACGTTTTCGCCAGTAAATCCCATCCGAGTTCAGGAAAATTACCGAACACGTCGCTAATGGGCTGACCACCTGTTGCTGCCAGTTGTTCATATTCCGGTCCCATGAGATTCAACAGTTTCTGGCTCTCTTGTTCCATCCACTGAATGCCCTCATTGCCGTAATAGAGACCCTTTAAATTTCTTTTGGGCATATCCGGTTCCAATATGTATAGCCACCCCTCATGGTAAGGATCCTCATGGGTAATTTCGGGATGCTCCCGGACCTTGTGGTTCACCGCCAGAACCGTACCCGTTACCGGGGACAGGGCCGCGGCTTTATGATCTCCTCGGCCGAACGTCAAACCGACCTGATCTTTTGTCAGGGTGGTTCCCAGAGGCGGGAGGGCGAGAAATTGCAATCCACCGAATAACTTCACCAAAAAATCATCAAATCCCACCCTGAGTCGTCCCCCATGATCGAAACGAGACCAATTGTGGCCCATATGATAATAATAACCATTGGCCATGCGGTAACCGGATGCTAAATTGTAGCTGGGGGGATTGTTAAGTTGCTCAAAATCGAGTTCATCCAGCATCTGGTCAAAAGTACAATGAAAACATT
>CAZDAB010000603.1:0-2380 GCA_964502855.1 uncultured Desulfobacteraceae bacterium
CCATGACTGTGGAAACCACAATGATCCGGTGCATATTCCAGCGCACCGGTTTTGGATCGAGATACGTCCTGTCGTAAGCAATGGTCATGATCGGAACATCATTGAGAAAAGCCAGCAGAATGATCATAATGGCGGTGATGGGGTAAAAATTGAAAACCAGCATCGCCAGCACCACGAAAATCATGATTCGAATTGTCTCTGTGATACGGTAGATGGCATATGAGTTCATCCGTTCGAAAATCCTGCGGGCTTCTTCAACTGCATTGATAATAACCGATAGTCCGGAAGCCGTGAGGACCAAATCCGCCGCTGCACGGGCAGCATCGGTGGCCCCGCTTACCGCTACACCCATATCGGCTTGTTTCAGGGCCGGCGCATCATTCACGCCGTCACCGGTCATGCCGACGATATGGCCCCTGGCCTGCAGGGCTTTGACGATGCCGTATTTATGCTCGGGGAAAACCTGGGCAAAACCGTCCGCCTTTTCGACCTGCTCTGCCGTATCAGGGGCCATTTGTCCTTCTTCCTGATTGACGGCAAGAAGCCTGTCCGCCAGTTTTATATTCCTTCCAAGGCCCAGCTGTCCGGCGATCTCGCGTCCAATGGCGAGATTATCTCCGGTTACCATTTTGACCTGAATGCCATGGGCCTGGGCCTGGGCAATGGTGTCGGCCGAATCCTCACGAGGGGGATCATAGAGCGGCAGAATGCCGAGAAACTGCCACAGCCCATTATTTTCAGATCGTGCGACACCCAGGGTACGGTATCCTTTGGCGGCAAAATCGTTTACCGCCTCTTCCACCGTTTTTTTGATGCCATCATCCACGTCACTCATTCCCAGAATCACCTGAGGCGCCCCTTTGGTGAGTTTGAAGGTCTTGCCTTGGGTGTCCTCGATGGTTCCCTCCGTGCGCTTGATGACGGGATCGAAGGGTAGAAACTTAAGTTGATTGTACATTTTCAACATTTCTGTGTCTTGAACCCCGCCGATTACCGCCAGGTCGATGGCATCCTGGTCTTCGGGTTTTGAAGCGAGGGCAGCAGCTAAAATTAGATCCTGCGCGTCCCGCGCGCTGAATGTTACAGGTTCACCCAGCGTGAGCCGATTCTGTGTCAACGTTCCGGTCTTATCAGAGCACAAAATGTCCATACCGGCCATTTCTTCAATGGACTCCAGCCGGGACACGATGGCCTTAAGCTTGGAAAGTGCCAGTGCACCAACGGCCATGGTAACGGAAAGCACCGCAGGCATGGCGACCGGGATGGATGCCACGGTAAGAATGAGGGCAAACTGCACCAGCTCAAGAAAGGGTGTTCCACGAAATAACTGTACAAGGATAAGGAGCGCAACCAGGCCAAGGCTGATATAAATCAGGTAGTCACCAATCTGCAATACAGCTTTCTGAAAATGAGAGACGGACTTTGCTCCAGCTACGAGTTTGGCAGTCTTTCCGAAATAGGTGTCGTTACCGGTGGCGGTAACGATACCGACCATTTCCCCCTGTTTCCCAATCGAACCGGAGTAAGCAATGTCGCCTTTTTCTTTGTTCACCGGCAAGGATTCGCCGGTAAGCGCAGACTGGTCCACACTGAGGTAGTCGCCTTCAAAGAGTTTGGTATCAGCGGGTATGATTTCTCCCAGACGCAAACGGATGACATCACCGGGAACCAGTTCTTTGGCCTTCACTTCCTGCCATCTTCCATCTCTTAATACATGGCTCTTTAACGCCAGTTTCTTCTTTAGCGCTTCCACTGCATTGCCTGCCTGGTATTCTTGCCAGAAACCCACAAACGCATTGAAAATCAGAAGTGTGATGATAATGACAAAATCAGCCCAATGCCGGACCATCAAAGAAAGAACAGCCGCGATCTCAATCATCCAGGGGATCGGGCCCCAAAAATACCCCAAAAACTTGCGCAACGAACTGACCTTCTTTTCTTCGATCTCGTTGAAACCATATTGGTGAAGACGCTCTTTAGCTTCTGAAGAGGAAATACCGCCTTCATCGGAGTCAAGCTTTTTAAACAATTCAGAAATAGAGGTTTTTTTTGATTCTTCGGTACTTAATAATACGGTTTCCATGGATTCGTCCTCCCTCAAATTTTTCATGACTTATACTTTTTCTTTTTTAGTCATTATAAGCAGCGGAGGGAATTTTGGAAATCAGAGATCGTCTGAAAATATTGTAGGAAATCAGGAAAATGGGATGTCAGTCATCGTCTGACATAAGTTAAGGCATGCGAATAAGGAAAAGGAAGGTGATTGGCCACCGATCTTTAGCGGATTAAATATTCCGATACTACTGCTGGAGATCCGAAGAAAAGGGGCAGGAATACAATTGAGCATTTCGACCATTAATCAATGAGGCTGTTTTGAAAT
>CAZDAB010000604.1:0-2377 GCA_964502855.1 uncultured Desulfobacteraceae bacterium
CTGGAACTTTTCAAGGCTTTTTTTAAAAATCCGAAAAATTCTTACTGGCGTGGAAGTCTGCTCGCCGGATATACTCTCAGCCAGTAAAACCATTTTGGAAATTCTACAAGCCTATTTTTACGTCTCGGAAATTCTACAACTTTTTGAAAATACAGGTTTATTAATGGCAACCTGTTTATTTCATAAGAATGGAAGAATGGAATGCTGGAATATTGGGGATAAAGGCGGAAGTAAAACATTATAATTGTAAAAAACTCCTTCAAACCCATTATTCCATTACTCCATTATTCCACTATTCCAATTGGGGCGAAGCCCCTAAGTTCTCATAAACAACTTGACAATTTGTTTTTTTAAGTCCGCCGCCGGATGTTGTATAACGTCGTTTCTCTATTTAATAAATGGATTTATTTGCTTGCATTTTTTGCTTGCATTTATTAATGTTATTGTATATCTCAAAATTCAATTTAGGTTGATGTCTCACCATATGGAATACGCACTATAGTAGGTTGGCGGGCAATTCCATGTTGGAAGTATTGGCAATAATTCACAGCTCGGGAGGTGAAAGCATAGCTATACCAAAACGTACAAATAGGACAAACAGATCAAGTAGAATCAATATTAATAGAAATATTAGGGCAAAAGAGGTCCGGGTAATAGATCCTGAAGGCAATCAGATCGGCATTATTCCTACTTACAAGGCAATTGCTGTTGCTAATGATTTTGGCCTTGACCTGGTGGAAATTTCTCCCAACGCCAATCCTCCTGTCTGCAAAATAATGGATTACGGGCGGTATAAATATGAACTGACCAAAAAGAGACAGGAAGCAAAAAAGAAACAGACCATATTTCAGCTAAAGGAAATAAAATTACGCCCAAAGACCGGTGAACATGATCTTAAGACCAAAATCAATCATATCAAAAAGTTCATTGAAAGAAAGGACAAAGTCAAAGTAACCGTCATTTTCAGAGGACGTGAGATTACGCTTACTCAGCTGGGTCGAGATTTGCTCGAAAGGGTTGTTCAGGAAACGGAAGAAATTGCATCGGTTGAACAGCAGCCTAAATTTGAAGGTCGCACAATGATTATGGTCCTATCGCCAAAACAATCGACAAAATAACTGTGTTCAAGCACTATTGGTGAATTTGATTAGTTATGAATTTATTATAATTGGACAGATGATAAGTTCTCAATAACAAGGAGGAGTTGAACCCACTTAATTATTGAGAAATTAAGGAAAGTATTTTACTTATTTTTATAAAGATGGCGTGGGCTTACATATGTCTGTGGCTCACGCCATCTATGTTTTACCCGAGTTGAGCGATTTTTTGCGAAGAAATGTGCTGAAACCTTGATGCATAAGGGTTCGCGAAAACCGTCCCGAAAAGACATCGGGATGGATATGTCGAGTCTTTTCGCGGATCCTTGATGCGCAAGAGATCCGTGCAGATCGAGTAAAAAATCGCTCAATTTAGGTTTTAAATAACGGAGAAGATATAATGCCAAAAATAAAAACAAACAAAGCGGCTGCAAAACGTTTTAAAAAAACAGGCACAGGCAAATTCGTCTTTGCAAAATCACATGCAAATCATATTTTAACAAAAAAAACCACTAAACGAAAACGTGCGTTAAGGCAGAGTCAAATCATCAAACAATCCGATAAAAAGATGGTCAAACTGCTCCTTCCCAATGGATAGTGGGCCTGTAATTTTTTTGGTCAGAAAATTTCAGAGTTGTCAAAGAGGCCTTTGAAAAATGTCAATTTTTGTTTACGTTCAAGAGAATTCTGCAGGATAGCAGAATTGGATAGCTGTTAAGCTGCCCGCAAGGGCGAGGGGCATGGACGCCCCGAGTCAACGCAATGATTTTAAGCACCCCAGAGAAATCGGCTTCGCATTTCACGGGGCAGGCACGAATACATTGAGTATTTCGAGGATTAACCCGCCAAAGTTCGGTGGCGGGTTAAAATTTGAGCCTGTTGACAAATCCCGCTCAGCGGGGACGCAGAAATAGAGCAAAAAGGGGCGTTTTGCAAAGGTCTCTCCAAGTGTGATTGGACCTGTCTGAGTTGCCATAGTTTCCCTGGCATAAAGAATACGTCAATTAAGTTACAAATCAGAATATTTAGGAGAAGATTCATGCGAGTCAAAAGAGGTTTTAAAGCAAAAAGACGTCGAAAAAAAATTTTGAAACTGGCAAAAGGGCATCGTGGCGGCCGTAGCAAATTGTTTCGAACCGCCGCCGATGCTTTAGATAAGGCGCTTATGTATGCTTATCGGGATCGTAAGGCACGTAAGCGCGATTTTCGGAAACTCTGGATCACAAGAATTAATGCAGCGGCACGAATGAATAATCTATCTTACAGTAAATTCATACACG
>CAZDAB010000605.1:0-2376 GCA_964502855.1 uncultured Desulfobacteraceae bacterium
GCCCGAGCGAGTTTTCAACCGCAGGCATAGCGCGCTATTTCGAGGATTGAAAACAAGCGAGAACGCCGCCGAGGGCCAAAAGATGCCGTTTATGGATGGGCACTAACTAAGGAGATAACGATGTCACAAGGTGTGCTGGCAATAGCAGAACAGATACAGGGAGTTTTCAGAAAAGTCACTTACGAAGCATTAAGCGAGGGAAGACGCATCGCCGACCGTCTAAATTGTGATCTTTCCGCCCTGGTTTTAGGAGCAGAAATAGAACATATTTCAAAAAAGCTTAATCAATACGGGGCCGATAGAATTATTGTCGCCCAAAGCCCTGCCCTTTCCGAGTATATGACCGATGCGTATACCACTGTAATTGCGGATTACATAACCAAAGAAAATCCGGCTGTAGTTATTCTGGGTGCATCTACGCAGGGCAAGGACTTGTCTGCACGTCTTAGCGCTCGACTGAATGCCCCTCTTGCTATGGATTGTGTGGCAATTCGTTTCGAGGAAAATAATCTCATCGCAACACGTCCCATGTATGGCGGCAAAATTCTGGCAGATGTGGCGCTTGACGGAAGTCCGCAGATTTTGGCAATTCGACCCAATGCAATGACCATTGCAAACGCTGACGGAGCCGGATTGATTGAAAAGCGTGATACGGATACCGGCAACACGATGCTTCAATTTATCGAAAAAAGCCTCGATACCGGCAAGGTCGAACTCACTGAAGCGGATACGGTTGTATCCGGCGGCAGGGGAATGGGAGGGGCCGATTTTACGGTAATAGAAGAACTGGCTCAACTGCTCGATGGTGCCGTAGGGGCATCACGATCCGCGGTAGATGAAGGCTGGCGGCCCGCTTCAGACCAGGTTGGGCAAACCGGGAAAGTTGTTTCCCCAAATCTTTATATTGCCTGCGGGATATCCGGTGCTATTCAACACCTTGCCGGAATGTCTTCATCCAAGGTTGTTGTGGCCATAAACAAGGACCCGGAAGCGCCTATCTTTTCCAAAGCGGATTACGGCATTGAGGGCGATCTTTTTGAAATCGTGCCGTTAATTGCTGAAGAAGTAAGGAAATTAAAAGGCTGAATCCAAAAATGTCTCCGGTTCCGGATCCGGGTCTAAAAAATAAATGTATGACCAAAGCAAAAAATTTATTTTTATGCGCTTAAAGGCTGCCGAACACCTCCGGGAGCCTTTTGACGTTTAACCGGATTAATGACAATATTCTATAGATGATTCCAATGAAACTGCACCTGGTAAGCTTAGGCTGTGCTAAAAATCTTGTGGACAGTGAACTGATGCTGGGCCGGCTCATGGACGCCGGCTGGACCAACACCCGGGACCCGGGAAAAGCCGATATCATCATCGTCAATACGTGCAGCTTTATCGAATCTGCCATAAACGAATCTATCGATACCATCCTTGCTCTGGCAAAGTATAAGCACAATGGACTCTGCCGTCGTCTCATCGTCGCCGGATGCCTCCCTGAACGTTTCAGGGAAGAAATCGTTACTGCCATTCCTGAGGTTGACTTCTTCTTGGGAACCGGCGCATTTGACAAAATTGTAGATGCTGTGGATGGATCTTTGAATGCTGTCAGGTGTTTTTTGCCGGACCCGAATTTGACAGGCTTTCCGCGGCAGGAAGTCCTAAGAATACGGAGTTCTTCTCACATGGCTTATCTAAAAATTGCGGAAGGATGCAACCGGCATTGTACCTATTGTATTATCCCAAAGCTTCGCGGAAAACAAAAAAGCCGCAGCCTTGAAGATATTGTTTCTGAAGCAAGTTACTTGATCTCATCTGGGGTAAAGGAACTCGTTTTGGTTGCACAGGATACAACGGGTTACGGTATGGATCTGTGCCCGCCGGTTTCTCTCAGCCGATTGCTTGAAAGTATTTCTGAAATATCCGAAAGAATATGGACCAGACTGTTGTACGGGCATCCGGAAACTATAGAGGATCCCATTATCGGAACTATTTCCAGGCACCCAAACATATGCTCTTATTTTGACATTCCGATTCAGCATTCAAATGACGGTGTTTTAAAAAAGATGGGACGCAATTATACATCTTCCAATCTTCGCGGACTTTTCGATAAAATCCGGTCATCTGTCTCAGATTCCGCCTTGAGGACAACCGTAATCGTGGGTTTTCCGGGAGAAACGGATAAAGATTTTGAAGCGCTTTTATCCTTCGTGAAGGACATATGTTTCGACCACCTGGGAGTCTTCATATATTCTGATTTCAAAGACCTCAGTTCTCACAAACTCCCCGATCACATTCCGGAACGGGTGGCCAAGGATCGGCATGACAAACTTATGTCCTGCCAGTCGAAAATATCCTTGGATAATAACCAAAAGTATATCGGCAAAA
>CAZDAB010000606.1:0-2376 GCA_964502855.1 uncultured Desulfobacteraceae bacterium
CAGTGACAGGGTGTATCTGAAACGAAGTCTCGATTTGACGGATGGGTTCTGGCCTGGGAATCATGCGGCCATATTAAACCTTGAAATTCTTCATGTCAACTGCTGATTTTCAAGAATATTTAGCGCACATAAAAAATCAGATGGCCACTATATGAAAAACTTATTTATATTACTGCTTATCCCTACGTCCCCAAGGGGATTTCCTTCGGCTTCGCTCAGGACAAGTTCACTCATACTGTCCTGCTTGAAAAGCGCGATGTCCTGGACCTAGCAAACAAAAAAAACCAGCATGTGTTTGTTGTCGCCAATCGGGGTCGCCACGCTAAGTACCTGATAATTTATATTAAGAGCTTAAAAAATGGCCGCATTCTTTACAGTTGGTTTTGGGAAGAAGTTTAAGAATTTCCGTTATTGCAGGACGTAGCGCAGATTCGTAGATGGGTTCAATGTTACCTCTGTTGTCCCATGCCGAATTGATCTCCCTTTTGAGCCGCTCCACGATCTTTTTTGCTTCTGCTTCGTCTTTGAGGGCGTTTATGGCGATCTTCTTGGGATGAACCGTAATCCGTTTGCCCTGGGATTTAAATGTCACCGACGGAGGATCTTTGGTATAGGTAAACCCGCCGAGGACTGCATTTATATAAGGGAGGGCTTCTCCTACATCCTGATCCAGGTGCGCAAAGCAGTGAACAGCCATTGCCCCGGGCATACATTCTGATTTGAATATTTCCAACGTGTAATTTTTAAGTAGCATAATACCCCTCCTTATTAGAGACCTTTGAAAAATGTTCAATTTTGCTCAAGGCCAAGGAAGGCGAAAATTTTAACCACAGGAATACATTGAGTATTTTGAGGATTAAAATTTGAGCCTGACGCCGGGATTGGGCAAAAGGGGGCGTTTTTCAAAGGTCTCTATGAATTGGCCACCAAGGGGTATACTATAAAATAAATTCCCAAAAGGCAGATAAGCATCCCTGCGCCTTTACGAAACCAGTTACCGGCGTCTTGCCATGTGCTGTTTTCCAGCAGTCGCCGGACCGCGGCGGTGGAGCTGCCGGCTATCACGATGGGCAGGCAGTGACCCACAGCGAACAGAACAATAAACAAAATTCCGGCGGCCACTTTTTGCTGAACCGTAATAATCGCCAGAATCGGGGCGATAAATCCGAAGGTACAAGAGCCTGAAAGGACCCCATATGCCAGACCCAGTGCAAAGGCCCCGAACAGCCCTTTTAAGTTTAAGCGATACAGCAAACTTCCGGACATGGCGCATTTGTCTACACCCAGCATGCCCAGGGCCACCCAGACCAGCACCAGGCCGATGAGAATTTGCCAGTAATTTCCAACGTCTCCGAGTATCCGGCCCAGTAAAGCGCAAACCATGCCGATGATCGCAATGGTAATAAACAGCCCCAGCGTAAACAGAGCCGCATAAGAACTCGCTTGTTTGGGGCTCATTGCCCGGTGCTGGCCGCCCACATAGGCAATAATGAGGGGAATCGATGCCAGATGGCACGGACTGAACAGCACGCTGATCATTCCCCACATGAAACACCCCAGGGCGGCGACCGCAGTGCCGCCGGCAATCCACTGGTTTACCGTTAAAAAGAATGACTCAATCATGACGATTTAGTTGACCCCCATCTTCTCCAGCTGCGCGACAATTTCTTTTTCAGGAAAAAATCCAACATGCCGGTAGACTTCTTTGCCGTCTTGATCGAAAAAGATCTGTGTGGGAATTGATCTGATTCTGAACCGTTGGGCCTGTTCACGATTCTCCCAAACATCTATAAAAGCGATAGCGGCCTTCCCCTTATAGACTCTTTCCATTTTTTCCAGGATCGGCGCCATCATTTTGCAAGGGATGCACTTTTTGGCCCCTAAATCAATCATGGTAACCATCCCTTTAACCGGCAAATTTTTAAATTCACATGCCTGAGCACTTCCTGAAATCAGTATTATCAAAAGCAAACAAACCGAGAGTGGAATATAAATCCAAGATCTTAATTTTTTCAATGAGTTAACTCCTTATCCGCAGCATAAGCCGGGGTTGCCTTTAAAAGGGTTCTTGTTCACAAACAGACTTCACTGCCGTCAATGGCCACCATAGCAGGAACATCCTTGCCAGATTGAACAAAACCGCCCACGATACTGCTCAGCGGCTTAAATATGGTCTTCCGGTCGATTACTCGGTTGGACCTCTACTTCAATTTCTTTAGATTCTTGCACCGCAGGCGGTGTTTTTTTGACAATGGTTGTGTTACCCATTTTCTCGTACTGCTATCAATATTTTTTTGGGCAGCGGCTAAGAGTTACATATTAAACTCAATGCCGTTGAATTAAGAAATTGGTTTATACGCGACGTGAAATTTTTTC
>CAZDAB010000607.1:0-2369 GCA_964502855.1 uncultured Desulfobacteraceae bacterium
GGACTCAACGGATTCTTCCTCAAGATCCGTATTTATTTCGATGCCCTGATCACGCAAGCGTTTTGCCGCCGCCGCCGCTTCCCCGGCCAGATCTCGCATTCGTTCCGACGATTTCGCTTGGATCAAATCCAATTCCTTGAGCAGCATCTGGTCGAATTGGGCCAGAGAGCTATCCAGTTGGCGATCCAGTGCCACCAATTCATCCACCGCCTGTTCCTCGGGGATTGCAGGATTGATCATCGCTTCCGTATCATCACTATATGCCGACCCATCCGGTGCTTTTCGGATATCATACCTGGCATGGAGTGCTTCTATTTTTGCAACCGTCTTGCGGTTTTCAGCAACCATGGCCTGAACCCGGCTCAAGTAACGTTTGTAATCTTCAACCATATCCGGCGATGCATCCCCGGATTTTTTAAGTTTTGCCAGATCTGAAGCGATTTGTTCCTGGGTAGCGATACTGATACGTAAGTCTTTTCGTGCCGATTCAAGTGCGGATTCAATTTTTTGTCGAGTGGCGGCATATAGGTTTGTGCACAGCACAAGCAATAAAATTCCGGCAAAAACAGCTTTTCTCCATGTGAAAGTCTTCATAATAACTGTCGATATCCTGTTTGTCGAGAAATTAAAAACTAAACGGAGCGTTTCAAATTTTAAAAGGTAATCAAATATCTTTTATTTTTAATGAATTATCTTTATTTATATTTTTAAAATTTGAAACCCTTTGGGCTTCGCTTTCAGCTACGACCCAACAAGTCGGGATTGCCGATCTTTTTCCGCCTCTGGCGTGATTAACGCATCTAGGGCGTCAGATGCCGTCCCGCATAGTTGACTATAGCGGAACGCCATCTTCATTGTATCTGCGGCAACCACGCCAGAGGCGGGCAAGCCTCGACAATCGCTCAATTTAGTTGAAAATACGGATCAATCATCTGATCCCTGCACGGCTCCAACGGATGAGAAATCCGGGTTAAAGTGGTTATGGATCAACCGTGAATTTTCTTTAACAGCCAGGCCATATTTTCCCCAAGAACCTTCATGGTACCCAGACCTTCTTCGTCTTTTTCCACATCGCCCTTGTCCATACCAAAACCCATGTTCCAATAGTTGGAACCGGGTACAATCATCTGCCCGATAAAGAAGAAATGGTTAATCGCATTGAATGCATGAATGCTTCCCCCGCGGCGAACAGCAACCACGGCTGCACCCACTTTGCGTTTGAACATTCCCCCATTGGCGATGCTTGTCATTCCGGATCTGTCAATTAATGCTTTAAGCTCTGTGGAAATGTTGGCGAAATATGTGGGAGAAGCCAGGATTATGCCGTCGGCCTGGATCATTTTTTCAACACATGAATTTAATACGTCATGGGTTACGGAACATCGTTGATCTTTATTTTCAAAGCATTTATAACACGCGATACACCCCTGTATTTTTTTGCCGGAAAGTTGTACCAGTTCGGTTTCTATCCCTTGTTTTTGAAGTTCCTGGAAAACATGGTTAACAAGAATGGCCGTATTGCCATCTTTTCTTGCACTTCCGTTAAAGGCCACGACTTTCATTTGTTTTACCCTCCGTTATGATTTAGTCATCATCATCCATATCGTTATTATCATCTCCGTCACCAAAAGGATCCGGCATGATCGGGGGATAAATCTGGACAACCTTATCTCCTTTGAAAATAACCGGCGTGTAATCCCAAATGGAATACCATATCCCCACCTGTTTGCCGGATGGATCCAGTATTACAGACCCGTAAGGGTAATTGTGCCTGAGATCGTGAAAATAAAAGTTCAGTCCGTCCACCCATTCTTTCAGCTGTTTTTCTGTGAGCGATACCTGGGTCCACTGGGTGGTTTCCAGGGTGTAGTCTTGGTGAACTCCCAAAATGGCCTCCGGCCGGCTTTCCGGACCACTGATATAATATCTATGGTCCTTCAACACCTGGTAGCTTTTGAATAATTGGTTAACTTGACCATTCTCTTGAATGCGGCCGTAATTTCCCGCGCATGCAGACAAGGCAAAGATCAACACAAATAAAACCAAAACCGAGGCAGGTGTACGATCCCAAAATTTGTGTGTTTTAATCATTATATAATATCCTCCGTAATTAGCAATTAAGGTATGGATGAGTTATGTTTAATCCATCTTTTTTATATATGCATTATCACCCGTGTCGTCAAGAACCGTCACAATTGTGAAACCCTAATTGAGCGTAAACAAAAAGGGAAAATTATTTTATGTGTTTAATTTATTATGCATTTTAGTGGACTCAGATGCATTTTCATAACTCAAATGAGATATAAATATATTTAAAAATCCCATTTTGTTTACCCGTTGGGAAAGCCGATGACACCCCATCTTCTTCG
>CAZDAB010000608.1:0-2363 GCA_964502855.1 uncultured Desulfobacteraceae bacterium
ATATGGGAGCATGATATCACAACCAATTGAACCGATCTTAGACTTCCAAAGATATAGCAGTTATTCAAAGTTTGGAAATATGCAGACAAGGCCATTTTCGACTTTGTATTTTTAAAATTTATTTTTTTGTTCTGATGTTATTCGTTTTATACTGAGTGTCTTATTTAAATGCGCATAACCTTCTTAAAGTATCATTTCCATATTTCCATTTTAAGAAGACTTTTTCCACTGCTTTTACGATATCTTCGAGTGACGGAAAATATCGATTATGAATCGCCAAGCGGCGAGTAAGCTTCCAAACACGTTCAATAGGATTGAGTCCCGGGCTATAAGGAGGCAAAAATTCAATACTGAAACGATCCGAGCAGTTCTGGCGCCATTGTTTATGCAATAAACCATGATGATATCTTGCATTATCAGCTATAAGAAATACACGGCGACCTGCGTGGCAACTAATCCTTCGCAGCTGCTTAAGAAACGTAAAAAATGTTTCAGAATTAAATTTATCTATCTCCATTCGATATGTAAACTTGCCGTCCCTTAGCCGGACTGCGCCAAAATAACCCATGCTCTTTCGAGTTGGATGATGTAGCAAAATCGGGTCTTTTACTTCTGGGGGAACCCACATACGACAACGCGAACCATGTTGTTGAAAATGAACTTCGTCTGTTGCCCATAGATCAACGTTTTTATCTTTTGAAAGCTTTAGAATTTTTTTTAAACCTTAACTGCTCATTTGGATCCGCATGGGCGATCATTGGTCGGGGTTTGCGCAATCTGAATCCAAATTGTCTAAACAACCTTTGACATTGCCGAACACCCAGATCGATTCCAAATTGTTTCTTTATAAATGCAGATAACGTTTTTCCGTCCCATAAATTTGCTGAAAATCCGTAATCTGAGGGTGAATTACGCAAAGCAGCATCTATTTGGTTTAATTGGTCAGGCTGAAGCCGTCGAGGACGCCCAGGTCGTTCAGCTTCAGCTAAACCGGCTAGGCCTTCATCTTCAAAGCGCCTTGCCCAATATGCAACGGCTCTTGGTGAATCTCCAAGCAGTTGGGCGATCTTTCGGCAACTTAATCCTTGGGCGACCAAGAGGACAGCGTGCAGCCGATGATCATAACGTGCTTCGTGAGACCGGCAAATTTCATCCTGTAGAGCGTATACGACAATTTCAGCATCGGATATCTTTGTTTTTTTCATGCTCGCATAATAACATAAAAGATTATTGTGTGCAACTATTTATGACGTTCAGTATAGCTTCATATATAGCCGCTTCCCCGTTCTTTTCCAGATCTGATTTCAGGAATGAGTAAATCATATGAAGATTGAGGTTGAAATTTTAATCAAAAGTTTTATTTAGTTTCTTCATCAAGTACTCTAATATTTCTATAGTTCCATCTTCTTTAACAAGTTCACACTTAAACACATGAGTGCGTGATGGATTTAAACCATTACAAAGTCCGTTGTCCGATTCTTCACTTTTTTTGTTTGGACATTTTTTTCCATATGGGCATGTTTCTTTTTCATTTAGAATTAACATATAGTAAATTCCTCCATATAGCCTCTTCATTGGCATAAGATAATAATGGCCACGGCAAACAGCTCGGTTCCATTTAATCTACATATTGCAAGAATCATGCATTAAATTATATAGAAACGATAAAAGCTATAATTTATAATAATTTAAATTTGTTATAAATAGTAACAATTGAAGGTCAGGTGATTGTTGTGTAATTTAAGACAGATAAATTATGAAATGTATTTCATAAATAATACCTTCTTTACTCATCCTGTTTGGCGTAAAAGTGATATTATGTTTAGTTAATTCCATTAAAATGGAGCGGATAAAAGGATGTGTTATCTCTTGCCATAAGCACAATCTGAAAATAATTCTCATTTTATACAGATATCGTAATAACCATAAAAAAATTGCCCTTATTAGTTGTCAGTTGCGACCTGAATATGTATTAAATTCAGCAGGTTGAAAATGTATTATTCTTAGCCTGTATTTTCTTCCCAAAGATTAGATTTAAAAACTTTTCTTATCTTCTTCCTTTTTCTTTTCCCGTTTTATTCTCGAAACGACAAATATCATTTTTTTCCATAACATTGGCAATCAGGAGGACGATTGCTGATGACAGGAATCAAAAGGAAAAAGTGCTGTAATTGTAAAGAGTTGTTTATACCGGATCCGAAAAGTCCCCAGGCACTTCAGTTGGATCGATCACCGCTTGGTCCGGGATCGGCACATTGAACACTGTAGTCACGCAGCAGCTACACTGTATCTTTTTTTGGTCACCGTCGGTGATGCAAAGGGGCTGAGCTATTATGGCGACAAATCAATCATCAAATATCTGG